>CAZXVN010000343.1:0-12017 GCA_964643945.1 uncultured Lentisphaeraceae bacterium
GTTGCGGAATTGGCATTTCGATAGTATTCCATCTTCAGGCTGTATTTCTGGCCGGCAGTCAGCGCGACGGGCGCGCTGTCATTCCACTTGACCGTGTGATCGTTCCAGTCGTTAAGCACTTGCACGCCGTTCACCCACAAGCGGACGCCGTCGCTGGTGCGCGCGGAAAACCGGTAGGTGCCGCTCTCGGGCGCGAGCACCTGCCCGGTCCAGCGCACGCTGTAGGTGTCCGACCCCATTGTGTTGGTGGGCGCCGCAGAACCCCAGTCGAAGTTGATTGTCCGGTTGGTCACGGTGGCCTTCAGCGAAGTGAAGTCCATGTTGTCGAAATAGAGGCCCTTCAGTCCGGTGCCGCCTGTTCCAATCACAAGGGTCACGGTCGCAGGTGACGAAAGGGTCAGGTTGTCGGCGACCGTGAACGTGAAACGGTCCATTCCCTGATAGTTTGCAGCAGGGGTATAAGTGACGTTCGGCGGCGTGCCTGTGAGAGTACCGTGCTCCGGCTGGGACGAGACCGCGCAGGACAGCACGTTCGTCCGGATAGAAGAGCCGGTCAGGGTGAGCGCCCTGGCCGTGTCGGTCGGCGTGGCCACGACTTGCGGGTCGGCCACCGCCAGCCCATAGAGCAGAGCCGGCGATGTCGTGGCAGCTTCGAGCGCGGCAACGGTGCTCACAAGCGCGTTGTAATTGTTGTCGTGTTTCCATGTTTCGAGGTCTGCATATAAATACGGAAGCGTCCACCGGGCCGCCTCGCCATACTCTGCCAGCCTGTTGATGGCGGTCGCCCCCAGGACCCCGCCCCAGTACGCTACATTGCCGAAGCACACCTCGGCACCTTCCTGAATGTGGTACTTCGCCAGGACATTCATGGCCGCGGCTGGCGGAGTGACGGTGAACATCCGGTCGCACGGCCCCTCAGTCCGGGCATCCTCGAGGAGCTCCGGTATCAACGCCTTCACATCCGCAAGGGTTAACCGGTTCTGGACAAAGCCGTCAAGCTTGCCCCGCCACATGCCGGCCGGCTGTCTGATGCCGGCCCGGACCGCCGGATAGAGCAGGCTCTTGTCGGCGTTGATGGTGTAACCTCCGAGTTTGTCGAACAGCGTCTCCGCCAGATAGCCGTTGGATATCTGCAAAGGATCGTCCCAATTGAACCCGGCCTCGAACGGATAGGTGGCCACGACATTCGTGACAAACGCCGCCAGCATGTCGGGCACGGACGATGCCGAAGCCGTGCCCAAGGCGGTCAACGCCTTCGCGGCTTTGGCGCGCACCCACAGGTCGGTGTCCGAGAGCCGGCGCACCAGCGCGGGCACCGCTGAAGAGGCTTTCAGACAGCCCAAGGCCGTGCAGGCCGCTTCGCGCTGACTGGCGTTCGTGGGGTTTTCGGCCATGACGATCAGCATGGGCGCCAAGGATGTCCCGTTGGACCGCACGCTCAATTCGGTGGCGGCGTTGAACCGCACGATCGGGTCCCATTCGCCCAAGGCGGCCACAAGCTGGTTCGTGGTGTACCCGCCGCAGAGCGAGGCGAAGGCCGCTGACCAGAGGGCGTTGCTCACAACCTGGGAGCTGAGCCGGTTCGCCGGATCCGCGTTTCTTCCCGTGATGTAAAGCTTCTTCAGGGGTATGGCGGCGTGCAGGAGATAATAGGCCGTGGGGTTATCGTAGTATGAGATGTAGGCCCAGTAGTCGCTTGCGCTGCTGCAGCCGAACTGCTCGCCGCCGTCATACGCAAATGACCCGTCGCAGCGGCGCGTCAGGTCGCGGTGCCAGAGCACCTGCCCCAGGAAGCCCGACACCGCGTTCGTGCCGCCCACATTGGCGCCCAGCGTCGTCCACAGGTAGCTGAAGCCCTGCCCCGTGTGCCCGTATTCCTCTCCCCCCTTGCAGGCCGCCACCGACATCCTCGTATAATATTCCGTCTGCACGGGCTTGTCGCCCATGCACGCGAACATTACCGCCGCCAGCGCGTCTTTGCCGTTGCTGGCGTGGTCATAGTAATACCGGCTCTGCCCCTGAATGGCGATTTCGCCAAAGTACGGCTGGTGCTCGCCGTAAGGAACGGAACCCCGGTTGACGTAGTAGCCGAAGAACTTGGCCGCCCGCCCGATGGCCGGATCAATCTCCGGGCTCGTCACGCCGGCTTTCTTTCCCAGGACGATCGAGAGCTGGGCGGCCAGCCCGGCCTGGTTCACCGGCCCGTACCAGCTCATCGAGCCGTGGGTTCCCCCGGCGACCCAGCCGCCGGGCGGCGGGACATTCGAGAAGCCGTGGCCGGCCGTGCCGTACATGCTCTGGTGCGTGGCGGCGTAGATGACGTACTCGCTGAGCCCGTGGAACACCTCGGCGTCGCCCGTCAGCATGTAGTATTCGGCCAGGAAGATACTGTTGTAGCAATCCCACGCCGAAATCCCGCCGCTCTGCTCCAAGTTCAGCGTCGGGGGCGCGAGCGACCGGGCGTACGCCTGCACCAGGGGCAGGTAATTGGTCATGCCGGTGGCCAGCAGGGCCAGCGCGCTGATTGACTTCGATCCCGAATCGCCCCAGCCTCTGGCTGCTATCCGCCTTTGCATGCTCGCGGCGGCATTGGTCAGGATCATCGCGGTCTTGGGACAGTTGTATGGGGTGGTCGCGCTATAGCTTCCCAGGGCCGGCAAGGGAATCGACACGTCCGTCAAGACGCCCGCCCGCCAGCGCTTGAGCTTCAGAAGGCCGTCGCCCGCTTCGGCGGCCGTGATCGCATAGCCGAGGCTCTTGCGCGCATCGTTGGTGAAGGCGGGGACCGCGCCGCCGCCCGCGCTCGCGCCCAGAATCACGTCGTTGGTGGCCATGAGGCCGGACGCCGGCGTATTGGTGCCGACCGCGGTGACCAGAATCTGAAAAGGAGCAAACGCCGTGGTGTCGTCATGCCCCGCGACAACGGACCAGGAGTGGTAAATCCACCCGCGCATTCCCGTGGGCCCCAGGTTGTAGGTATACTTCCGGTCGACCGTGTAGAGGTTTGTGCTGACGGTGAGATCAAGATTGTCGGCCTTCCCCGCTGGCGTAAAACCCGCCAGCAAGGTCACCACAAAAACAATCTTTAAGCGGTTTCGCATACTCGCTCCTTTCTCTAACCTCTCACGTAAACTGATTTTTTTCTATAGTAACCACGCTTGTCCGAAACGCGCTGTTGGGATGGCCGCGCCTACACGGCCTTCGCTCAGGAGACCTGATCCAGCTTGACCACGTCCTTGGCCCGGGCTTCCGGCGTGACTTTGAGCTTTTCCAACTTGCCCGCCTTGAAGACGCCCTCCACCGTGGTGTTGTAGGGCGCGTGCAGCTTGAACGACACATCCCAGCCCTTGGGCCAGGCCGGCAGGACATAGAGCTTTTTGCCATCGGACTGCAGCAGCATGGCTTGCAGCGTGGTCAGGATGTTGGCGCCGTGGTCCTGGTCGGGAATCCAGTCGAAGCCGCTCCACATCGCCGGGAAGCGGTAGCCCCCGTTGATTCTCCCGGCGCGGGCCGCCACCTGGCGGCCGGCCTCCTCGCCGAGGCCCAGACAGGCGGCCTGGATGCTGTCCTGGCACCAGCCGAAGTTGGTGCGGTTGGTGCGCGCCTCATAGGTCGCGCGGGCCATCTCGAGCTCCGGCCTGCCCACGCCGAACAGCCGGTAGGGAAACACGGCATACAGCTCGGGGTTCTCGGAATAGTTGCCCCCCGTGAATGAGCCTGAGGGCCGCAGGAGCTTCACGCCCTTGACCTCGGCCACCGGCAGCGGGGGCATCTCCTTCATGATCCGCGCCCAGCGGGTCCGCTGCGCCTCCGTGGCGAGGGTCTTCGGCAGCGCCAGCAGGCGCGGCAGGATGTAGCGCAGTCCCGCGACCTCCGGCATGGGGTTGACCGTCCAAGGCAGGGCCTCCAGCGACTGCGCGGGGTCGAAAACGATCTTCCCGTTGGCGTCGCGCTTCTGCCAGTACTGGTCAAAGAACGCGATGATGGGATCGGCCAGCGGCACGAGCGTGTCCTTGACGAACTGCGGGTCCTGCGTGAAGTCGTACTGGTCAAGCATGAAGGCCGTCAGCTCCATGCCGCCGCTCCAGTAGCGGTGGATGCAGACGTTCCCCGGCTCGGGCCCGGAGTGTCCCCAGCCCCAGTCGCGGTTGTTCGGCATGCCCCAGAAGTTCATGGTCTCCTGAAACGACGCGGCGCCCTCGAATTTGTAATAGGCAGCCATGCGGGCCTTGCTGAGCGGCAGCGCCTCGAGGTACATGCGGAACCACGGCGCCGTCATCTCGAAATCGCCCGACGCCAGCATCGGCCAGTAGGAGAGCCGCGTGTTCTGGAACCAGTAGCTGCCGCCCCAACACCGGTAGTCAGGATCACCGTCGCCGACCTGGGCCGACGCCCCACTGTTTTTTTCAACCGTGAAGATCGAGCCGTTGAATTTGATCGGCGAGCCGCCGCGTCCCGAGCCGGCGTTCATGAAGCGCTGCAGCACGTAGCCCTGCGTCAGCACCGAGTGCGCCTCGGACTTCGCACCGCTCTTTGCAGCGCCGTCTTTCTCTTCGACAAACACCCAGCTCCGGTTCCAAAACGCCTGCCACCACGCCGCAGTGGCCTGCCGCGCCTTGTCGAAGCCGGGCTTCAGCGCGGCCTGCTCCACCCGCTCCAGACTTTTGAGCCACGCGTCGGTCGTCGCCGCGCGCTCCGACAACACGCACACCGAGAGTTGAAGCCGCTTCGCCGGCTTGGAAGATTTCAGGGCTTTTGCCCCGTCGCGGACCATATCGACGCCGCGCAGACTGGCGCCAAACGTGAGGTTCAGCAGCGGGTCGGCGAATTTGCCTTTCAGCGCTTCCAGATTCTGAACCTCCAGGCACACCGGATAAAGGGAGCGCGTGTTGCGGTGGTACCAGACCACCTGCGGCACGCCAGACGTCACCACCGCATCCGGCAACATGGCCAGCTTATAGGCCTGTGCCTTGGGATTGTTCTCACCGCCATAACCGTATTCATCGGCTTTTTCAAGCAACCGCTCACCCAGCCGCCACAGCTCCACCTCCGCGCGGCAGCTCACCGGCGCGCCCGCCTCCGCCTCCACGCGCACCACCGGCTGGTCGGCATCCACCCACAGCCGCATTCTGATTGCTGAATTCCGGCTTCTGGCTTCTATCTCAATGATTCCGTCGCGCAGTTTCAGCTCCTGGCGGAAGCCAGCCTTCGGCGTCAGCGGCGGATCGAACGTCACCCGCACCCGGCCGACCTTGCACAGGCGCGCGTTCTCGTCCCAGGCGTCGGTCTTGCTGACGTAAAAGACCAGGTCGCCGCTCTCCTCCACCCAGGCGTTGATGCCGACATCGCCGTTGCCCAGCGGCATGGAGCCGAGCGCGTCCTTGCTCGGGCTGTCCCAGAGAACATTATACCGGTCCAGCGGCCCGGCTTTCGCCGAGGGCTTGCCGCCCTCAGCCGCCTTCACCCCAAGCGCCGCCAGCAGCGTCACCCCCATCACCCATCTCGTACACGTTTTCAGAAAACCTCCCTTTAACATTCGTGCTGCCCTAACTTAAACGTTGAACGTGAAATATTTTACCACACAAGGAACACCAAGATCAGCTTCTTTCTCTTTCTATGCCTATGCGGCCTATGCAAACGCGTTGGCGTTGGATTTGACATCTCCCCATGCTTCTGGCATTCTTTTTTCTTTCTTTTTTCGCTTTCTGCCGATTTGTCAGGCTTTCCGCAGGTGTGCGTCTGTGCCGACCCTGATCAGCCGGCTTGTACGAGATTAGAATGGATGGGTAAACAATGACTGCCACACGTCTTCATCTTCCAGGCCGCTTTTCCGTTTTTTCCGTTCTGTCGCTTTGTTGCGCAACACCTCTGCTCGCCTCGGAGGGCGGCGGGGCGCACGGCATCAACATCGCCCCGGTGTGGATGTTTCCCTTTGCCCTGCTCCTGCTCTGCATCGCCGTTTTGCCCCTGTCGGCCGGGCACTGGTGGGAGCGCAACAGCAACAAGGCCGTGGTGAGCGGATTTCTTGCCATCATCTTTGCCGCGTACATGCTCCTGACTTTCGGCCACGCAGGCTGGGTAAGCCTCTATCAGGCCGTGCTGTTTGAATACCTGCCCTTCATCGTCCTGCTGGCCGCCCTGTTCATCATTTCCGGCGGCATCTACGTCAAAGGCTCGTTGGCCGGAACGCCGCTTTCCAACTCGACGTTTCTGATCATCGGCGCGGTGCTGGCAAGCATCATTGGCACCACCGGCGCCTCAATGGTGCTGATCCGCCCGCTCCTGCGGGCAAACCAGTCGCGGAAAAATAAAGTCCACTTGGTCGTCTTTTTCATTTTTGTGGTCTCAAACTGCGGCGGCCTCCTGACCCCCTTGGGTGATCCGCCGCTCTTCCTCGGTTTTCTGAAGGGAGTCCCCTTCGGATGGACGCTGCGGCTGTGGAAGGAATGGCTCTTTGTCAACGGGCTGCTGATCGTTGTTGCCAACATCGTTGATCAATACGTGCTTGACCGCGAGGAAAAGCTGCGCGAAGGCTCGCAGTTGGAACAGGTCCTGCATCATGAGCCGTTGCGCATCCTCGGCTGGCACAACCTGCTTTTTCTGGCAGGCATCGTTCTGGTCATTCTCGGCAAGGGGCAGGGCTGGGGTGGCGAATGGCCCTTCGGGGTGCAGGAGGCGCTGATGGCCTCCATTGCGCTTGTGGCGTTTTTCACCACGAAAAAAGCGATCCGGGCCGCCAACAGCTTCACGTTTACGCCCATCATTGAAGTGGCGGTGTTGTTTGCCGGCATTTTCATCACCATGATCGCTCCGCTGATGGTGCTCAACACCCACGGCAAGGAACTGGGCTTGAGCGAGCCTTGGCAGTTTTTCTGGGCCGCCGGCACGCTTTCTAGTTTCCTCGACAATGCGCCCACCTACCTGACCTTCGCGGCCACGGCCTGCGGCAGCCTGGGGGTCAGCGTTGAGAGCCAGAAATACTTGGCCGAGTTCCTTGCGGCAGGAGGCGCACAGGCGGTCAATCTCCTTGTCGCGGTTTCGTGCGGAGCGGTGTTCATGGGAGCCAACACCTACATCGGCAACGGCCCGAATTTCATGGTCAAGGCCATCGCGGAGGAGAACCAGGTGAAGATGCCGAGTTTCTTCGGCTACATGGCCTGGTCAGGCGGGATACTCATCCCCATTTTTATCCTCGTGACCTTTGTTTTCTTCAGGTGAGACACACGCGTGCTGAAGGACAAGGCGAAGCGACGCCCGCAGGTTCGCCGGGCCGGCACAAGCACGTCGCGGCCGTAGGCGTCGAAACCGTCCCTCCAAGACCCGTGCTTTTTTCTTAAGCAAGCAACGGGGATGCGCCGCTTCGCGATGCGCCCGAAGCGCAGGAGGCCTCGTCGAGAAACGCCTGCAGGTTGGCGGTCGGCACACCCGGCGGCAAGCCTCCGCCACACGAAAAGATCACGCGCGTCAAATCCTGGCCCAACGCCTGCCGCATCGCAGCCACGCTGCGGCGCACATCCTCCGGCGTCCCGGCCGCCAACACGTCGCGCGGCGGGATGTTGCCGAGCAGGGCGACCTTCGGGCCGACCCGCTCGCGCATCTCGGCGATCGGATGCTCAAATCCGAAGTTGAACAGGTTGATCTCCGCCCCCGCCAGATACGGCGCGCAACACCATCCGTGGGCGTCATTGTGGAAGAACCGGATATCGCTGTCGATCGCCGCAAACGCCCGTTTGAGGCAGGGCATCGCAAACCTTTCTACATCCTCCGGTCCGAGAAATCCTACAATGTCATCCAGCAACAACACGCCTCGGATGGTGGGGACCGCCACAGCCTGAGCTTGAATCCACTCCTCCAGAAACTCCGTGATCACCGCCAGCATGGCGTGCGTGCCTTCCGGGTCAAGCTGCATCGCCATCAGAAATTCGGTCGTGCCCATCAGGAACGAGGCGATGTTCAGCGGGCCGCGGGCCACGGCGAAGCGGAGGACATGGCCCTCCGCCTCGATCGCCGGACGCATCCGCACCAGGCGGCGCAAGGTGAACGGCAACAGCCCGGCGGTCCGCACATCCGGCTTGGCCAGCACCAGCGCTTTTTCCGACCCGCGCGCAATGGGCTCGGCAAACGGGAGCTCGTGCTCATGCCAGATCAGCCGAGACCCGAACGCCGAGGGCTCGGTACACATGCCGAACTCCGACCAGAAACCCGGCAGAAAAACCGCATCCGGAAAAGTCCGGACCGCCGTCAGGTTGGCCTCCAGCCACACCGTCTCTGAACTGTAGTAGTCAAGGATCGACGCCTTACCCGTCCATTCCGGCAACCAGGGACTGTCCGCAATAAACCCGCACAACGGCTTGTCCAACCGCTGGCCGTCCACCACCGCATTCACAGCTTCCCACTGCTTTTGAGTCATGACACGCCTCGTCCATTCCGCCACGTCAGCGAAGGCTGGCGGCACCGCCCGCATAGGCGACAAACTTCTCGGACACGCCCGCCTCTTTGTGATCCCCGGCAAAGACCAGCACGCGATAGCGCAGCGTGAGCTTCTCGCCTTTGGCCAGTTTCGTCGCCACGCCGTCTTTGGGCCAGTACATCGGCGTCGGCGAGAAGAACCCGTAGTCGCGCGTGAACCACGGCGCGGGATACCACGGGTTGGACGGATGCTGCAGGATGGCCATCCCTTCGACCGCACCCGCTCCGCGCCGCCCGTAACAGGCCATCCACGGCGAGGCTTTGCCGAAGGTCCCTTTTTCGCCGCGCTCGTCTTGCGCGTTGATCATCGTGCCGCCGCAGCGCACGCTCAGGTCAGGGTCCACCCGGCCGCTGAAGAACGAATGATTGGTCTTCTTGATCGTCACCTCCGCGAGGGCCTCCAACGTCACATCGAAGTCAATCTGCCTAAGCCCTTTCGACGGCGCGCTGACCGCAATCCGGCGCGTGTCACGGAGCGGCTGCTCCGCGTCCGGGCGCGTCCAGTCGCAGGTGTCCTTGATGACGATCTCGTTGCCGGTCGCCTTCTCCAACACCGCCCCTTGAGAAACGATCCGCCCGCGCTCCAGGCCCTCCTGCCAGTAGTTGCCGCCATTGACTTGGTCGCAACCGAAAAAAAGCGAGCTGTGATGCGGATATTCGCCGTTCCGCATCGACGTCACCGAAGCGCCTGATGGCCCGTTGACCGGAAAGAAAAACGGATACTTCTCCTCCGCCGAGAACCGGTAACTGGTGAAGAACGCGCCGTCGACCGTCACGTCGATCCGCGAACCTACCGTCACAGCCTTGAGTTCCTGCGCCTGCGCCGCCGACGCGCCCACCGCCAGCGCCCCGACCATTACGGCTTTTATCATTCTTATCATTCGTTTACTCCATCACTCCACCACTCCATCACTCCACGCTTCACCCCTTCTTACTCAGCCGCTCATAGGCGCGGCGCGTGCCGTACGGAGCACGCTCCGCACGCGCCAGCATCGCGTTGGCCGCGTCGTCGTTTACGAACTTCTCGGCAGCGGGATCCCACGTCAGTTTGCGGCCGAGCTTCATGCCGATGTGCGCGAGCAGACACGCACTGCACGAGCGGTGCGCGGTCTCGGCTGTCACGATGGTGTCGGCACGCGTGCGGATGCAATCAATCCAGTTCTGGTGATGGTTCCCGCGGTGCTTGTAGAGGTGGATCTCGTTGACGGCGATCTCTCCCTCCAAAAGCTTCGGATCGCTCGCGTCCAACGCCTTGAGCGGCTTGCCGGGAACGGTCGGATCGGATGAAGTCATCCGCTCCGCCCCTCGGCTGACGAAAATCCAGCCCTTCTCGCCGATGAAGCGCACGCCGTTCGGGAACTTGTTCCACACGCGCAGCCGCGTGCCGTCCGCGTAGGTCAGCGTCACATCGTAATCGCCGTGCACGTCCCACAAGCCGCCGGTGAGAAACACGCCTTTGCCCTCGATCGCCACAGGGCCGGTCTGCTCCCAGCCCATGCCCCAGTGGGCGATGTCAAGATGGTGCGAGCCCCAGCCCGTGATCATCCCCGCACCGAACTGTTCGCAGCGCAGCCAGCCGGGGCGCGACCCCAGACTCGTATCGCTTTGGGAGTGCACGCGGTCCTCGGTATAATACACCTGCGGCGTCGACCCCAGCCACATCTCGTAGTTCAGGTTCGGCGGCACCGGCATTTCGTCCTTCTTGCCGCCTGCGGGATCACCGGGCAGCCCCACCTCGATCAGCGTGATCTTGCCCAGGCGCCCGTTGCGCACCAGCTCGCACGCCCGGTGGAACTGCTCGGAGGAGCGCTGCTGGGAACCCAGCACGAAGACCCGATTGTTATCGCGCATCGCGTTGCTGAAAAGGCGGTCTTCGGCGACCTTCAAGGCTGCGCGCTTCTGCACGTTCACGTCTTTGCCGGCGAACGCCGGTTACACCGCGTGCTGGCTGTGTCAGTGGTCCGGCGTCGAGATCGCGACCGCGTCGATATCCGTCCGCGCCAGCAGTTCCCGGTAGTTCTGATACACCTGCAGGTCGACCGAGGTCTTCTGCTTGGCGTAGTATGCGTCAACGAACTCCTTGCCCAGCGCCATCCGCTTGGTGTCGAGGTCCGAAAGCGCCACGTACTTCACGCCCTTACAAGACATGATGCCGGGCATGTCCATAGACTTGCCGATGCGGCCGAACCCGATCTGCCCGACCTGGATCGTTTTGCTCGGCGCCTCCGCGCCCAACACCCGCGACGGAACAATCGTCGGGAACCCCGACACGAAAATCCCCGCTGCCGCCGATTTCATCACCTCTCTGCGCGTACACTGCTGCATGGCCACGTCCTTTCAAGATAGAGTCATGGGGAATAAGTATATCCGACACACTCAGAAAAACCAATGGCCTGTTTTGCTTTCACCTGTCAGCGGACTGCCGGAGCCGTGCAGTCACGCCCCCGCCAGGCGAACCAGAGTGTGCCGATGACGCCAAAGGCAAAGGCGACTTTCAGGTTCAGCTCAGGCGACACGCGCCACAAGAGCGCACCGCCGAAGGCCGCGAAGGCGACCAGCACATCGCGAACGAGATAGTAAAGCCCGAACATCGCCGCTTTCCGCCCCTCCGGCGCGAGATCCATGATCAGCGCCTTGCGGGTCGGCTCGCCGAATTCCTTGAGCCCGCGCAAGACAAAAGCCGCCGCCAGCGGACCGGCCGACTGCGCATGCAACAACGCCAGCGGAAAACAGGTGAAAAAGCCGAAAGTGATCAGCACAAAAGGCTTCTTGCCAAAACGGTCGGCCATGTACGCGACGGGCACGTAGACCAGCACGGCTGTGATGTTCTCAATCGCGGACAGCCAGCCGAACGTGAGTTCCGAGACGGGATGCAGCACGGTGCGCGTCGCCCAGATAACGACAAAGGCGTCCGGGATCCGCTCGCAGAAACGGATGAGGATGTCGGACCAGAGCAGGTTGCGCAGACCCTCCGGCATTTCACGCCACAGCCGCAACGGGTTGGCTTCCGCGACCTTGGCTTCTTTCGAGTCGTCATCGATCAGCACCTGCTGCAACACGGCGGCGGCCAGAGCCAACGCCAGCGCACATATAAACGCCGCGCGCACGCCCTGCGCGACACCCCAGACCGCAATGCACACGCCGCCCGCGACCGGCCCCAGCATTTTGGGCACACGCCGCACCAGCGCTAAGACCGACACGCCCATGGCCCGGCGGTTTTTCGGCACGGCCTTGGACAACAGGTCCATGGTAGCCGGCAAGGAAATGGCCGACCACGAGATGAAGAAGGCCGCGCCGACCAGCACCGCCCACCAGGTCTGAACCAGAATGACGCACAGATACCCCGCCATCGAGAGCGCGTTGAAAATCAGCAACGCACGCTTGGTCCCCAGCCGGTCACTCAGATACCCGCCGGGAAAAGAGTACAGCGCCGACAACAAGTCGTCCATTCCCGCCAGCAGGCCGATCGCCAGCACGGCCGTTGAAGCCTGTGCCAGCTGTTGCAGGTAAAGCGGCAGGAAACGCTCGGCCATGTGTTCGCCCATGCC
>CAZXVN010000344.1:0-10175 GCA_964643945.1 uncultured Lentisphaeraceae bacterium
TCCCGTCCGTCAGCCATTCCGGTTTGGGCGCGTACCCTGCATACGCGAGAAACGAGCTCCACCTGTAGGACCGCAAAGCCCGCACCCGTTTCCGCAACACCTCTGCCGGAACCTCCCTCGCGAAACCGGCACGCTCCTGCGCCCTCACGCGCTTGTCCCACCCGAACGCCTCTGTCCGAACCGGGTTCAGATGGATGTACTGCGTCACCGCGCAAAGCGCGCCCGCCTCCACGGGAACGCTCCCGAACCGTCCGGCGAAGACCGGGCCCACACGCTCGCGCCGCTTGTTGAGCCACACCCCATAGGCCATGTTCAGCCAATGCATCGTTGCGCTCAAATTGCCGCGCGGCGTACACAGCAGCGCGTGGTAGTGGTTGTCCATCAGGCAATAGGCATGCACCTCCGCGCCGAACAGCTCCGGGAGCTGCGCCAGCAGATCGAGAAAATGTTCCCGCTCACGCCGCGTCCCGAAAATCTCCCGGCGCTCCAAACCGCGATGGTACACGTGGTAATAACAGCCCTCGCCAGAAAGCCTCAACGGTCTTGCCATGCCCGTCACTTTACGCGCAACACACGCGCTGCGTCAAGCCAATTGTTGAATGTTGAGACGTGACCCCGTAAACCCCGTAAACCAGCTTGACCCCGTAAACCAGCTGACACACTTCCCTCGCAGAAGACGCTATGGGGCGAACTGGTCAAATGCACGGGAAAGACTCGAAATGCCAGCGGTCTTGCATGGGACGCGGTTATTGGTGCCCCCGCATCTTCTCAAGGCCCGCGTTACCGTGTCCTTATGCCCGGCGATGCCGGCTACGACAATATCGGAACTGCGACGATTCCAGATTGTCACGCGCTTATCGTGTCTCACCATGGCGGCGCTGCATCAGGAAGAATCCCCACACCGGCATCCAAAACCAAGCAACCGCCCTTCGTCATTCCGTACGGTAAGTCACCTACAACAGGCACCAATTCTTATGAGCATCCCAATGATGATGTGGTCAAAGCTCTTCAATCCGCAGGCTGGAAGAAGCAACTTAACACTCCCGACGGCAACGTCAGCATTGGGTATGGTTTCGATCCACAGAGCCTTTGCTTAGATCTTTTGACGTGTAACTGTAGTGTTGCGAGCATACAGCAAGCATGGCCATAATCGAGGCTTCGCAATGGTTGACAACAGTTGACAAGGCTGGGTCATTGTGTCATACTGATCATGAAAAAGGGAAGGCTCCGCCTACAGGCAGGAGGGTAGCAAGCAACCGACAACGTCTGAAACTACAGTTGTCATACTATGATTAAATCGCTCAATGTGCCTGCCGTTAAGCAGGCGTTGCTTCAGGCCGGCATGGATCAGACGGATCTGGCCGGTCGTATAGGGGTGAGCCGCGCGTCCGTGTCGAAATGGCTCCTCGGCAAGTCGGTTCCCCAACCGGACAAACTGCTCAACATCGGCATGCTTCTGGGGCTGGCGTTCGAACAACTGGTCGAGTTGTCCGTCCCCGCCGCGGCGCCGATCGTTTCTTTCCGCCGCAAGGCTGCCCGTGTGACAAAAGACGATGATCTTGAAAAAGCACGCGAAAAAGGCGAGCTGTTGAAACGGCTTGTCAACTACGTGCCGGATGTCCCGTTGGCAGATCCTCCGGTGCTCACCGACCCCTCCTGTGCGTATGACTATGTGCAGCGAGCTGCGGCCGACGTGCGTAAAGAGATGGGGTTGAAAGAGAAGATCGAGTTCACAGACCTGATCGACAAGTTCAACCGGCTTCATGCCGTCATTATACCCGTTCTTTGGGGCACCAAGGAACAACACGGCAATGCGTTGAACATCCATTTGCCGGATTCGAAGACAACATGGGTCTATTTGAATCTCGATAGTAAGCTTGTGGACTTCAAATTCTGGATGGCTCACGAACTCGGGCACTCGTTGGCGCCAACCTTGGGTGACGGCGACGAAGATGGGGAGCTGTTTGCCGACGCGTTTGCCCAAGCGCTGCTGTTTCCCGAAACTGACTCTGAGCGCATGCGAAATAGGTTGGTGTCCATTGGCTATGTCGGTACGCGTGTAAATAAGATCAAAGAGGAGGCATCAAGCCGCCTCATCTCACCGCTTACAATCCGCCTAGCCATTCAGGCTTTTGAAACGGCGAGAGGTTTAGAACCCCTCAACTTGGGTGACGAGCGTCCATTCATGGGCGCGGTCAAGAATTTCAGTAAAGACTTTCCAACCGTCACGATGCTGTTGTTCAAGACGGAGGTGCCCAAACCCGGCGACTACGCGGCGTGCGCACGTAAGGCGTTCAGCAGTTCTTTCTTTGAGGCGCTGGCCGCATTCTGCAAGGCGGAGGAAGGGGCAGAACACTACATCCGCCAGATACTTGATTTACCCTTGGCGGATGCGAAGACACTGTCGGAGGTGCTCCGTCAATGAGTGCTCCGCCCCAAGTCGTATTACTCGATAGCAATGCCTATTTCCGGTTAGCCCAGTCGATTCATCCGCTATTGGGGCAGATTTTCGGACCGCCGCCACCCTTTTCCCTGTTTGTGCTTGAAGTTTTGGACAGGGAGTTCGCGTCGAACAGGCGGTTGCAGAACAAATTTGAATGGGTCAATCAGAAGGTATACAAGGAAGATAGGAGAAGGAACACATACGAAGTGAAGGGGAGTGACTGGGTCGCGAAAGTTGAAACAGCCTACAGCTTCTTTGCCGGGTACGTTAGAATGAATAAACTGTCGGCATCGCCGGAAGACATTCGAGCCTTGGCAATCGGCAGAGTAAAGCAGTTTCCGGTGGTAAGTGATGACAGAGACATCCGGGATCTAGCCGCGATGTTCAATGTGACGTGTTGGTGGTCGCTTGACTTGCTCAAGCTGATGCAGAACCACTCGAGGATCGGAAGAGGCGAAGTGATACAGACCGTCGAGTACTGGAATGAACAGAACGATCTTCCAAGAAAGAAAGACGATTTCCGAATACAGTATAAAGCTGTATTTGGCGACGACAGCCCAATATAATTTCAGACTTCCTGATCTCGCCGGAAAATGACTTGGCACATTTGGGGCTTTTTTACGCCAGTTCGTAGAACAAGCGCATGCCGGTTTCTGGGTGGCGGAAATCAGCGTGATTGAGGTCGGCCAGCAGTGCGCCGATGGCCTTGTTATGTGCGGGGAATGCCATGCGGGAAACGCCGCCTTGACAGTCAACTTTTTACCTTGTTAGCCCCTCTTGCTTTCAACAAGATCGCCTTCAACGTACTGGTGAATCATGCCGGAGATGAGGGTCTGGTAAGGCATGCCTTTCTCCATGGCTTTCTTCTGAATTCCTTTCAGGTCATGTTCGTATAGGCGAATGGTGACTCTGCGGTCTTTGCGAAAGGTGCGTTTTAGCCATGGATTTGACTTGGGCTTTCTCCTTCTTGGAAAGAGAGGAGAGTTTCAGCTTGCCCTTTTCGTATGCCTCAAGTATGTCCTGCTCTTCCTTATCCAACTTCATCACGATCACCACCTTTCTGTTCCACACCGAACAGGATCACCCGCTGGGGATGTAACCGGGCCGCCACCTGCTCCACGAAACCGTCGATTTGTTGGCTGTTGACCATGACAAGACCTTACTCTATCTCACCGCCCGCGTCAATCTGCGGACTCTACGGACACTACGCCAGTCAGGACGGTTTTTATTTGGCCCGACTTGAGGCTCGCCCAGCGGTCGCGCATACTCGAACAGACACGAATCACCTGCTTCCTATCGACTTCTTCGACTTTGCTGGCGGAAGAAAGTTCTCGCCGGTTACCACAGGTCTGCCGGTCTTCTCCTCCAGTTCCACGCGGGCCTTCTTCGCGATGCCTCCGCCCTTACGGCCCGCCTCGGCATTTTCCGGCACCCCCGTCGCGTTCACCGACGCCGCGATCTGGCGGGTGGACAGCTCGGCCAGCGCCGTGAAGATCAACTCCGCCTCGCTCATGTGGTCGCGCAGGTTCTGCGCCTTCAGCCCCTTGATCGCCTTGTGCTGCTTGACGGAGACCCCGCTCCACTCCTGATGGATGATGTTGGTAAGGACGACGTACTCCTCTTCGCCCGTGACCTCGTGATCCTTCCAATAGTTGGTGAGCTTATTGCGCGTCTCCTGCCCCATCATCCGCTGCTGAATTCACTTCTCGCTGCGCCCGTGCTGCCGCCAGTAGTCGCGGGCACGGTCGAGCGAGCGAGCCGGGTCGCTCATGTCCTGGATGCGCTCGTAGCCGACCTTAGCCAGCCAGAGCTTGATGGGCTCGGCCTTGGGGCTGGGCACCGACTGGATGATGCGCAGGAGGGTTTCGGGAGAGGCAACATCAGTCAGGTAGTTCTTTCCGTCCGCAGCGGGCAGTTTGAGTTGGTGACAATCTGTCACCGACTGATTTTTCTCTTTTCCAAGCCGCTCCTTCAGCTTGTTCCAGTACTTCCGCGCCGTTTGGTAATCCGGCTGCTGAATCAGCGCTGCAACGATATCCACCACGGAGAAGAACCAAGTCTCGGACGCCTCGTCGTAGATGCGCCGAATCTTGTAGTTCTCGAAGACCGACAAGGCGGCTTGTTCGTTGTTCATCGCAACCTCCCTCTGAGTCAATCTGCGGAATCTGCGGTTAATTCTGTCCTGTCAACTGTCGGCGTGTATCCTGTTCAATCAGAACCCTGGTCAGGTTGTCTCTGCCCTTATTTTGCAGGGTCGGACGGATAGACCAGCGGCGGCTCCCGGCCTTCGAGCACATTGATGACGCGGGTCAGGATGCGGGCCGGATAGTCCCCTTTGCCTTTCCCATCCGCCGCCTGCGCCGCTTTCAACGCGGGCAGCGCGGGCCGTGCGGCTTCGCCGAGGCGGTCGAGGACGTTGGCGGCCTGCACGGCGAACGGCGGCGTGGCGCCCTGCTGAATCCAGCGCAGCAGAACCGGCATCGCGGCCTCGGGTTTGCCGAGCCGGGCCAGCGCTTCCGCGGCGGCGACCTGCACGGCGCCGGAGCTGTCTTCGAGCCGCTTGCGCAGCGCGGCCTCGGCCGGCGCGGCTTTGTCGCCCAGCATGGCGCAGCCTTGCGCCGCCCACCAGCGGATCGGCTCGCACGGGTCGTCGAGCGCCTCGATCAACTTGGGCAGGCTGGCGGCGTCGCGGCCAGAGGCGAGGTTCGCCAGCGCGAATACGCGTCCGATCGGATACGCGCCGGACACGCGCGAGGCGTCGTAGCCTTCCAGCGCGGAGCCTTCAGGCAAAAAGCCGTTGTCGTTGTTCGCCAGCACACGCTTCTCCAGCGCGGCGCGCATCCGGTACAGTGTCTCGCGGCACGCGGGTTCGGCGGCAAGGTTGCGGACGCTGTCGGGATCGGCGAGCGAGTCATAAAGCTCCTCCGCAGGCTTCCCGCCCCAGAACATCGACGTCGCGGCCGTGAGCTTGCCTTCCTTGGCCACGCGCGCCCAGGACTGGTAGCCGCGAGCCTTGAACATGTATTCCAGCGGCTGGACGTAAGGCAGGTCGGGCCGGTAGTTGCGGATGTAAATCCAGCGGCTGTCGATGGCCGAGCGCATCATGTCGTAGCGCTCGTCCATGCGGTCGCGCGTGCAGAAGACGAACTCGTTCGGCGCGGCTTGGGCCGCGCCGGCGAAGGCGCAACCCTGCATGTACGCCGGGATCTTTACGCCGGCCAGGGAGAGCACGGTCGGCGCGAAGTCGATGAAGTGGACCGGCTCCTTGATTCGCGAGCCCGGCGCGGCAGGCGCGAGGCGGCGCCATTTCGGCGGGTAGTAGACAATCAGCGGGACGTGCGTGCCGCTCTCCTGCAGGAAGCGCTTGCTGCGCGGCAGCACGCCGCCGTTGTCGGAATAGTAGAACACGATCGTGTCTTCGGCGAGCCCGGCGGCGGCGAGCTCTTTGAGCTTGGCGGCGAGCTGGCCGTCGAGCCGTTCCAGGCGGGTGTAGTAGCGGGCCCAGTCGGCGCGGACCTCGGGCGTGTCAGGCTGGTACGGCGGGACGCGCATCGTGGACGGGTCGAAGGCGGGCGGCTCTTTTTCGGGGAACAGGCAGCTCTCGTGGGTAACCTCGTGGTTGAACACACTGAAGAACGGCTGGCCGGCGGCGCGGCCCTGATAATGGGCCTGCTTGCCGCACGCGTTCCACGCTTCTTTGACGTTAATCGGCGCGTTGTAGTCGGTCTTGGCGTTGTTGGACGTGTAGTAGCCGGCCGCGCGCAGATAGGCTGGGAAGCCTTTGAGCCACGACGGGATCTTGCCCTGCGCCCGCATGTGGTGCGCCGGGCCGCAGGTCGTCGGGTACATGCCGGTGATGAGCGTGAAGCGCGACGGCGCACAGACCGGCATCGCGAAGCAGCGCTCGTAGAGCACGCCTTCGCGCGCCAGCTTGTCGAGCGTCGGGGTCTTCGCCATCGCATCGCCGTAGCAGCCCAGGAAGCGGCCGTTGTCCTCGCTGACCAGCCAGAGGATGTTCGGGCGCTCCGCAGCGAACAGCGGGGCGATCCAGCCGAGCAGCAGCACGCGGAGCAGGGCCTTCATGAGGCACCCTTCTTCTTGCCGCCGGCTTTTTTGCCTTCCTTCGGCGACGCCTTCACCTGGGCGCGCTCGGCCCAGGCGTCCCATTTCGCTGCCAGTTCTTTCACGCGGGCGGGCTCCGCGTCGGTCAGGTTGTGGAGCTCGGTGCGGTCGGCCTTGAGATTGTAAAGCTCCCACGTGCCGCCGCTGCCGAGGCGGACGAGCTTCCAGTCGCCTGCACGGACGGCGGCGTTGCCTTCGTGCTCCCAGTAAAGCGCGTCCCGCTCCAGCGGCTTGTTGGCGAACGCCGGCACCAGGCTTTTGCCTTCCGTCGGCAGGATCGCGTGCCCGTTGAACGCCTTCGGGTAGGCCGCGCCCGCGACCTCCACGCAGGTCGGCATGACGTCGATGAGGTGGCCGACCTGCTGGCGCAGCTCGCCGCGCGCGGCGATGCGGGCGGGCCAGTGGGCGATCAGCGGGGTGGCGATGCCGCCCTCGTGATCGAAATGCTTGTAGCGGCGGAACGGCGTGTTCTGCAACAGCGCCCACGACTCGCCGCAGAAGACGTCGGACTTGGCCGAGCCGGGCGGGTCGCCGTTGAGCTTGCCGTTTGGGCCGCTCTCCGCGTTGCCGCCATTGTCGGAAAGGAACAGGATCAGCGTGTTGTCGAGCGCACCGCGCTGGCGGAGCGCGTCGACGAGCCGGCCGACGGCGGCGTCCATGCGGGACACGCAGGCGGCGTAGATGGCCATGATGTGGTCGAACCGGTCCTGCTCGTCGGCGCTCAGGCTGTCCCACGCCTTGACGGCAGACGGTCGCGGCGCGAGCGGCCACGCCTTGTCCACGATGCCCAGCGCGATCTGCTTGGCTTGGCGCTGCTCGCGCAGCTTGTCCCAGCCGGCCTTGTATTTGCCGCGGAACCGGGCGATGTCTTCCGGCGGCGCCTGCAGCGGAAAATGCGGCGCGTTGTGGCAGAGGTGCAGGTAGAAGGGCTTCTTTGCGGCGAGCGCCTCGTCCACGAACTTGATGGCGAAATCGGTCCAGAGATCGGGGATATACCAGTCCTCCGGCAGCTTGCCGCCGCGGCGGCCGACGTTCTCGCCGTTGAGAAACAGCTCGGTGCGGGGCGAATCCGGGAAGTAGAACCCGCCTGCGGCGGCATTGAGGCTGCGGTCAAAGCCGCGCGTCCACGGGGCGACGCCAAGGTTCTGGCCGACGTGCCACTTGCCGCTCATGATGGTGAAGTACCCGGCGGGCTTCAGCACCTCCGCGAGGGTGACGCACTGCTCGTTCAGCCGGCCGCGGTAGCCGGGGTCGCCTTTATCCTCGACCATGTGGCCGACGCCGGCCTGGTGCGCGTACAGGCCGGTCAGCAGCGACGCGCGGGTCGGGCAGCAGCGCGCGCCGTTGTAGAACTGCGTGAAGCGCACGCCGCCGCCGGCGAGCCGGTCGAGGTTGGGCGTCGGGATCTCGCTGCCGTAGCAGCCGATGTCGGAGAAGCCCATGTCGTCCACGAGGATCACGACGATGTTGGGCTTGGCGGCCGGCTCGGCCGCGCGGGCAGGCCCGGAGCCGAGGAAGCCCGCCAGAAACGGGGTGATAAAATGAACAGGTTTCATGCGTGGTTCTCCTAAAACGGCTTGTTGGGAATTCAAAATCCAGAATTCGGTAGCCAGAATAGTCGAAAGCCCCTTTGGCTTCGAACCCTTATTCATTCTGACTTCTGAATTCTGACTCCTGTATTCTTGTCTTGTTACTGTTTCTTCTTGCGCTTTGGTGTACCGGGCTCGGCCCCGTCGCTGTCGGTCTTGTCGCCGCCCCAGAGCGGCTTGGCCAGCGTGGCGTTCCACGCGTCCCACTTTGTTTGCAGCTCCTTTGCCTTGTCGGGCATGGCGGCGGCAAGGTCCTTGGCCTCGCCGATATCGTCGGCGAGGTTGTAGAGCTTCGCGGCGGTGACGGGCTGGCTGCGGGTGCCGGTGCGGGTGTCGGCGTTGCTGTCGTAGCGCACGAGCTTCCAGTCGCCGGCGCGGATGGCCATCTGCTGGCCGAGCCGCCAGTAGAGCGCCTCGTGCGGCGGGCCGGCTTTCTCGCCGGTCAGATACGGCAGCAGGTTCACGCCGTCGAGCGTGTCGGCCTTGGCGCCCGCCGCGGCGAGGGCGGTGGCGGTGAGGTCAAGCTGGATCGCGGGCTGCCCGTACACGCCGGGCTTGAGCCGGCCGGGCCACGAGACAATGAACGGGACGCGGATGCCGCCTTCGAGCGTGGTGCGCTTCGAGCCGCGCAGCGGCGCGTTGCTTGAGCCGTTGACGGTGGTGCCCGGCATGACAGGCCCGCCGTTGTCGCTGATGAACATGACGAGGGTGTTTTTCTCAAGGCCGGTCTCGGCCAGTTTTTTCCGCACGTCGCCGATGGCCTCGTCCATCGCGAGCATCATGGCGTCGTAGGTGCGGCGCTGTTTGTCGGCGACGGCGGGGAACTTCGCGAGCCGGTCGTCGGTGGCGTGCATCGGCGTGTGGACCGCGTTGAACGCCAAGTACAGGAACCACGGCGCGGCTTTGTGCCGCTCGATGAAAGCCACGGCCTCGCGCCCGAACGCGTCGGTGGTGTAGTCCAGCTCCTTGACCGGCTCGGTGCCCCGCAGGATGCCGCCGGAGGCGAAGTAGCTATGGGCGCCGCCGAGGAAACCGAAGAAGTCGTCGAAGCCGCGCTTCTGGGGGTGGAGGGCCGGCTGTGCGCCGAGGTGCCATTTTCCGACGAGGCCGGTGGCGTAGCCGGCGGCCTTGAGCCGGTCGGCAACGGTGGTCTCGGTCAGAGGCAGGCCCTCGGAGCCGCCGGGGTTGAACTCATGGCCGAAGCGCTGCTGGTAGCGGCCCGTCATCAGGCCTGCGCGGGTGGGTTAGCAATACGGCCCTGAGACATAGCCGCTGGTGAAGCGCACCCCGGAGGCGGCGAGCGCGTCGAGGTTCGGCGTCGGGATGTCCTTGCAGCCGTGGAACCCCACGTCGGCGTAGCCCATGTCATCGCCGACGATGAACAGGATGTTGGGTTTGTCTGGTGCGTCAGCAGCCTGCAGGACAGCCGGCGGCGCCAGCAGCAAAGCGGTGAGCACGATGACGTATTGCGGCTTTTTCATTGGCGATTCCCTTTCTTCTGGCCGGCGGGCTTGGTGCCGCCCGCCCCTTGATGTTCCTTGGCCTCGCGCTCGGTCTTGTCGCCCTCGTCGCCTTGCTGCCGCATCCAGGCGTCAAGCCGGGAGCGGAGGCGCGTGACCGTATCGATGTTCTTGGGGTCGGCGGCGACATTGGCCAGCTCCCACGGATCGGCCTGAAGATCGTACAGCTCGACGGCAGGACGCTTTGTGTACCGAACGGCCTGCGCAAGGGCAAACTCGTCGCCGGCCTCGCCTTTCCTGCGCCACGACTGGAGTAGCACGCCGCTGGAGATGCCGTTTTGGAACTCGGCGTCGGGTTCGAGATTCACAATCAGCTTCCAGCGCGCATCGCGCACGGCGCGCGTGCCATAGGCTTCCGGACCGTTGATGATGCCGCGTGCGGTGTGCTCGGCGAAGACGAAATCTCGGTGATGCCCTGTCCGGCCCAGCAGCACGTCAAGAAAACTGCGGCCGTCGCAGCCGCGTTTGCCCGTGGCATCCGGACAGCCGGTGTCGATCTTC
>CAZXVN010000345.1:0-25702 GCA_964643945.1 uncultured Lentisphaeraceae bacterium
ATCTTTCAGGGGCAGGATGGCCCCTGTTCCCAAAGAGGCGGGCAGAAAGAGAAAAAAGACGGGCCAGGCGTTGATGGCGGCACAGGCGAGGCTGACAGCGGCGCGGCGATGGCGGCGGGCTGCGAGTTCCAGTACCGCATAGCCGAGGAAGCAAACCGCGAGTTGTAGTTTGAAGTGGGTGAAGAGCTCCAGGAACCATGCGTAGCGGCCCAACAAACCCGCAAGTGTGAAGAGCACGCCGAGAACGGCGGCGGCCTCGGCTAGGCTGTGGATACGTTTCAAAAGGAGGGGAGCTAAGGGCACGCCGGGGGAACTCATGTTGGGGTGTTTCTGCATACAGTGAACTTCCACATATTGAAAGGTGTGGAAGTGGAAGACCGATTCGTTGTATTTGAGATGCAGGGGACGGGGGACTCTCCTTCTTTTTGTTTTCACCCGCGCGCTGGGCCTGTCTGGGCTTGCCGTCGTCTGGATCGGGCGCACAGCATTCTAATTCTTCATTTCGGACTTCTCATTAGGAGTGACGCCGTGTTTGCGGAGTTTGTCGGCGACGGCGGGGACGGGGTCGAGCTGATGGCTGCGCGTCCAGAAGGCGACGGCCTCGCTTTCGCGGCCGATGGCGAGAAGCGCATCGCCGACGTGGTTGAGAATGACGGGCTCGTTCCTGTCGCGCTCGGCGGCTTTGAGAAGGAACTGGAGGGCATCGAAGTATCTGGCTTTCTTGAAGAGCACCCAGCCTTTGGTGTCGAGGTAAGCTCCGTTATCGGGGACGGCCAGCAAGGCTTGATTAATCAACCGGTCCGCCTCGTCGAGGCGCACTCCTTTTTCGGACCACATGTAGGCGAGGTAGTTTTTGATCTCATGCGAGGAGGGGTGTGTGGCGAGCGCGTCGCGGAACAAACGCTCTGCGTCGCCGGATGCCAGGGACGCTTCGAGCAGACTGCCGAGCCAGAGGTAGAACCCTTCGTCTGGACAGTAACCCGCGCACATCTGGCGGGCGTATACCTCTTTCAAGGTGGCAGCGGCGGCGGCTGTGTTGGCGAGCGCCTGCTGGGTGGCGGCCAGAATCAACAGGGTGGTGTCGGGCTCCTTCTCTTGGCGCGCTTGGCGTGCGAGTTGGTTGGTGGCATCCGGACGGGAAGCCCAGATCGCGCCGAGGCGCAGGAGGGGCATGGCGATCGACGGGCATTCGCGGTAAGCTTGACGGAGGCTGGCGATGGCGGCGTTGGTCTGGCCGAGTTCGAGTTGGCTATCGGCGGCGAAGGTGATGAGCGCCGAACGCGCACTGGCGTTGGTATTCATCAGCAGGGCAAGATCGAGGCAAGCGAGGGTGCGTGCGGGCTGTTTGCCTTCGCGGCTGAAATGAATGGCCCATTGGACAGGGAGCGCGGCGCTGGCGCTGTCATGGAAGCGCTTGTGTTGGGCGCGAATGAGGCGGAAGGCTTGTGCGTCTTGCGCGGCCTGAAAGTGGAGGCGGACAAGGGCTTGAGCGAGTTCGCGGTTGTCGGGCTGGGTCGCAAGGGTCAGCGCACAGTGACGGGCGGCTTCGGCGGGGCGGCCCGCCGCGTCGGCAATGCGGGCGGCTTCCAGGCGCAGTTCAAGGTCGTCTGGGTGACGGGCAAGAAAGGTGTCAAGGGCGGAGAGCGCTTCGTCATACCGTTCACGCTCAACGAGGTTGAGGAGCATGGAGGCCAGCGGCCGGCGGCTGTCTGGGTCGAGGCGCACGGCGTGACGGTAGGCCTCGAGCGCGGCCTCTTTGGAGGCGTTGGTGTTGCCGCCTTCGCCGCTTTCGAGCAGAAGGGCTTTGGAGTAGAGCGCGAGTGCGCCGGCGCGGCGCGCTTCGTCATCGGATAAAGCGAAAGAGGGTGGTTTTTCGGACGGGCTGAACAACAGACAGCCGGACAGGAGCGATGAAAAAATAAAAAAAGGCAAAACAAAACAGGCTCCGATTGGTCGAAGCGAGCATGCTGACCCAGCCGGTTTCATTTTGTTTCTCCTGTTGATGAATGGGGCCCGGCCTTAACTTCAGAGAGGTGATCCGGTCGAAATTCCAAAAGAAAGCGTTTCCGGAAAGTGTCATCGCAACAGCCTTCCGGAACAGGCATTACACCCGTGCGCGCCTTACTTGTTCTTGTGGCGTCCGGCCTTCAGGCGTTTGCGATACTTATGCTTGGACATCTTTGCACGGCGTTTTTTCTTGATGGAACCCACGTTTTTCCTCCTAGAAAGGGCGTGGCCGCCTTACTGGGGCGGACACGCTTGTTTTGTTCAAAAGATCACTTTGTTCAAAGGCAGTTCGATGATGCCTGTCGCGCCGGCGGCCCGCAGGCGCGGCACGATTTCGCGCACGACCGTCTCTTCCACCACAGACTCGACGGCGAACCAGTCGGCATCGTTCAGTTTGTTGATGGTCGGGGCGTGCAGCGAAGGGAGAATGGCGGAAACCGCATCCAGCTTGTCGGCCGGGACGTTGAGCTTAAGCAACACGCGCGATTCGGCAGCCAACGCGCCTTGAAGGAGCATGGCGAGCTGTTCGATCTTGGCGCGCTTCTCCGGATCCTGCCACGCCTTCTTGTTGACGATCAGGCGCGTGGTGGAGGTCAGGATGGTGTCGACGATGCGCAGGTTGTTGGCCCGCAGGGACGAGCCGGTTTCGGTGAGTTCGACGATGGCGTCAACCAGTTCGGGGGCCTTGACTTCGGTGGCGCCCCAAGAAAACTCGACCTCGGCCTCCACCTGGTGCTGGGCGAGGTAACGCCGAGTCATGCCCACCGCTTCGGTAGCGATGCGCTTGCCCTGTAAGTCCTTGACGCTTTGGATGGTGGAATCGTTCGGTACGGCGAGCACCCAATGCACCGGGCGTGAAGTTGCCTTCGAGTAGCACATTTCGGAGACCTCGAGCACATCCGAATTGTTTTCATAAATCCAATCGTAACCGGTGATCCCCGCATCGAGCAGCCCGAGTTCGACGTAGCGGGAGATCTCCTGTGGACGGATCAGGCGGCACTGGATCATGGGGTCATCTATACTCGGCACGTAGGAGCGCGACCCCGCCTGTACGTTGAAACCGGCCTTCTTCATCATCGTGAAGGTCGCTTCTTGTAGGCTTCCTTTTGGCAACCCCAGAATCACGGGCATAGTCTTCTACCTTATTAGTCTTCGGCTTCAGTTGATAACGGCCATTTATAATATCGGATTCCGGGGAGGGTAGCAAGTGCCACGGATTTTTATTTAGGGCGTCTACTCGAAGGCCACGAGGTTCTTTTCGCGCAGGCTGACGAAACCGGGAGTTGAAGGCGAGGGCTTGCCGACGATCAGGTGGTCCACGACACGGATGCCGAGGATGCGTGCGGCTTCGGTCAGGCGGCGCGTGATGTCGATGTCCTCTTTCGACGGCGTGGGGTCGCCGGAGGGGTGGTTGTGTGCGAGGATGACCGCAGCGGCACTGTAGCGCACGGCCTTGTTGAAGACCTCGCGCGGATGGACGGGGCTGGAATCAAGCAGGCCGCGCGAGGTTTCGACAGGCTGGCCGATAAGTTTGTTTTTCGTGTCCAGGAGCAGCACCCAGAAGACCTCCTGCTGCAAGTTGCGGGCGAGCGGGCTGATGATGCGGAACGCGGACTCCGGTTCGCGGATCACCGGCGCGTCGTGGCTGGGTCCCTGGTTGGCCGCGCGGCGTCCGAGTTCCAAGGCGGCGGCGAGTTCGAGGGCCTTGACCTTGCCGAGCCCCTTGATCTTGTTGTGCAGAAGCTCCTCGAAAGTGGTTTTTGCGAGGTTGGCGAGGCCGCCGTAACGCCGCAGGAGTTCGCGTGCGAGTTCGGTGACGTTCTTGCCTTTCATGCCGGAGCGCAGAAGGATAGCGATCAGGACCTCGTCGGGCACGTTCTCCGCGCCGCGCCGTTGCAGCTCTTCGCGCGGGCGCATTTCCACGGGCAGCTCGCGCATGGTCATGGGCGCGTCGGGATAGGCGGTGCCGTCAGGGGGATAGGATGGGTGTGGGTCCATGTTGCCTCCAGAGGGTGAGAACCCGCTGCGCGATGAGGGCGGGCGGGTCAGTCTCATCAATGTCCAGCCAGACCGTCTGCGTCTGGTGCCGGAACCACGTTTCCTGTCGTTTGGCCAGTTGGCGCGTGCGGCCCATGATCGTTTCAACCGCGACTTGCTCTGTGAACTTGCCGTCCAGCCAGGCGCAAACCTCGGCATAGCCGATGGCCTGCAGGGCGGTGGCGGACCAGACGGGGCAGGTGTGTCGCAAGGCGCGGACCTCGTCCACGAGGCCTTGCCGGAACATGGTTGTGACACGTTGCCCGATGCGGTGGTGGAGTTGTTTGCGCGGCAAGCGCAGCGCGAGGATGGTGGCGGGAGACATGACGCTTTGCCAGTTTTGAGGGAGACGGCCATGCGCGTCGAGGTGTTCGAGGGCGCGGATGAGGCGCCGGGGGTTCGAGGGATCGGCGAGGCTTTCCAGCGCGGCGGGTGCGCGTTCCCCGAGCGCGTGTTGAAGTGCGGCCAGGCCGTCGCGCTCGAAAAGCGCCTGCCAGTGGGCGCGGCGGGCGGGGTCGGCCTCCTCGCTGTCGAAGCCGGAGGTGAGGGCTTTGATGTAGAGGCCCGTCCCGCCGACGACGATCAGTGACGGTTCGGACAGGGACGCCTCGGGGGGGCTTCCGCAGACGGTTCGGGACACCGTCTCGACTGTGCTGACCGCACGCGCGGCGGCGGCGAGCCACGCGCCCGTGCTGAAAGGCTCGGCAGGGGTGACTTGGTCGATGCCGAAGTAGGGAACGTTGCCGCGCTCGGCGAGCGTGGGTTTGGCGGTGCCGATGTCCATGCCGCGGTAGACCAGCATGGAGTCAGCCGAGAGAATCGCGCAGCCGAGCTGCTCCGCCAACACCTGCGCGACGGCGGTCTTGCCGGTGGCCGTCGCGCCAGCCAGGATCCAAGCGTGTGAAAAAAAAGGCATTCGAAATGAAGCCCCTTGCGGATAACGCTCAACGCTGAACGCTCAACGGCTGCTGCGAATCTTCCCTTGCGAAGTTGAACATTGGGCGTGGAACGCCAGTTAAGAAGTCTGCGTTTTCTTATCGTGTTGCCACTGGGTGGCGATAAAGAGGAAGACGCCGCAACAGATAGAGGCGTCCGCGATGTTAAAGGCTGGGAAGTGAGCGGCGTGCCAGTGGAAATCGAGAAAGTCGATCACGTAGGTCAGGCGGGTTCGGTCGATCAGATTGCCGAGGACACCGCCCATGATGAGGGCTAGGGTAACGGTCCCGCCCCAGAGGTTGGCAAAAAGGGCTTTACGTTTCCAGAGCAGGAAGCCGAGAGTGATGAGCGAAAAAAGGATTAAAAAAAGGTGTTGACCGGCCAGCATACCCCAAGCGGCACCCTTGTTCTCGACGTAACTCAAATTGAAAAACCCTGGGAGCACAATGTATGTGCCTAAGGGTTTCAGACGGGTCACGGCCAGAAACTTGGTGAGTTGATCTGCGGCGACAATGAGGGCCGCGAGCAACGGGACACGCATGGGAACCTCTTACCTGCGCCCGACGGAACGGATGGGGCGCTCCATCTCGGACTGGCACGCGATGCAGTGCTTGGCGAAAGGCAGAACCGCCAACCGCGGCTTGTTGATCAACTCGCCGCACATGCTGCAGATGCCGTAGTTGCCTTTTTCGATGGAGCGCAGCGCTTCGTCGATGTTAGCGATGACCTGCTGTTGGCTACTGACCTGTTCGAGGGTCTGAAGACGCATGAAGGCATCGGTGCCGTCTTCTTCGTGGTTGGTCTCGTCATTGCGCTGGAGTGCGGCGTGGCGCATGGAACCGGACTGTCCGGTGATGCGGTCACGCATAAGCAGAAGCTCGCTCTTGAACCGGTCGAGAGCGCCTTTGAGAAAACGCGGCTTCTTGGATTCAGCGGACGGTCCCGGTTTCGGGGCAGGCTTTTGCACGGTTTTCGGAGGAGGGACAGAGTCGCGGCTTACGGTTTTTGGGCCCTCGCTCTTTTTTGGCGACGCAACCGAGAGGACGGCCTTTTTAACAGGCTTCGCGTGAGGCGCGGTTTTTTTCACGGTTTTGGCGGGTGTGCGCGACGCGGGTTTAAAAGACTGCGCTTTTTTGGCAGATACCTTTTTCGGCATGGGTTTTGCACTCACCTTAACGGATGCTTTCCTGATGGTTTTCTTTGGACTCTTGGAGGAGCCGATCTTGTTTTTGTTTGTTACCGCCATAGCGTCACCTCTTTTTTGAAAATGGCCTGCCCCCTCACATGAATGGGCCGTTAGTGTACACGATTAGACCATAAAGACAAGTCCGTAAAGCATGGGTTACGCGATTTCTCCGGGCGGGGTTCTGATCCACGTCCGGATAGTTTCGTCCAACGGGAGAACCGCTTCGATCCAAGCGGTTTCCTCACCGTTGGCGCTTGGAAGCATGACCGGTTCGCCAACCGTTTTGCTGTCGAGGCAGTGTGCCATGCGGGTCTTGTTGGAAATGATGTTCAAGGACTCGTCGCGATCCCACTCGCCAAGGATGGTGTAGGTGCGTCTGGTTCCATCCAACATGCGTAGCACGACGGTGGTGCCTGGGCCAGCCTTGTCGTACGGGGCGTCGGCAAAATCTGTGCCTTTAACCTGCTTCAGCTCAAGTTGCATGTCCGCCTGACGCTGCAGGATCTGGCGCTGTAAATCCTTGGCAGCCTGATACTCGAAGTTCTCGCGCAGGTCGCCATAACTGCGTGCGACCGAGATATCGTTGCTGTTCCTAGGCAAGTCGACCTCGATGAGTTTCTTATACTGGAGTTGGTGTCTGGCGAGCGAACGCCACGAGGTCCAACGCACGGTGCCCTGCGTTTGCGGGAGCAGCGTCCTCTTCCGTTCGGCCAAGGCCGGGTCGAGTTTGAGCATGCGCCCGAGCAGGGAGCGGTGGGTGGTGGGATCCCAAGCGGTCGAGGCCTGAATGCGCTCGAAGACGAGTTGGCGCTGGGACGCGTCGAGTTCTTCAAAGATTCCGTCGAGCCACTTGGGCTGCTCGAAGAGCTGCTTGAGGTTGTTCTGCATGCGCAACGCCTCGCCGGAGAGTTTGCCCTCCACGAGTGCGATGGCGTGGTTCACCAGCTCGATCAGCGGCGGCAACTGCCAGAGCACCTCTTTGCGGAACCGGAAGATCCAGTTGATGAGTGTGGGCGGCGCTTTGGGGAGGGCGAGAAGCTTGCGGCAGGCCTCCTCGGCTTCGGGCGCTGTCTTGAGTGCGTTGAGCACTTCGTTCAACAGGCTGAAGGGCATCTTCGGCAAGGCGTCGAGCATCCGTGTCACGGCAGGGCTGCCCTCGGCAAGCAAGAACAAGGTCATTGCTGCGCAGTCGCGCACGGCGAGTGTCTCAGAGGCTTTGACGAAACGGTGGTTCTCCCACAGGTGCGCCCGGAGCTGTTCGATCGGCGGCGCAGAAAATCCGAGGCGGCTCACGGCAGTAGCGAGCCGGGCGTAGAGTGCGGCGTCGGTGTTGTGCGTGCCTTTAAGGGCAAACGCCAGACGATCCTCCAGGACGCTACGCCGGGCGTCGGTGAGGCTGGCGACAGGGGTGTTGTCCTCGAGCTCAGCGAGCGCTTTGATAATCGTGAGCGGGTTTTTAGTCGAGGCGAGTTTCTCGAACCAACTGTCGCTGTACGACTCGGCCTCATCGAGCAGTTGGATGACCTCCGTGCGTTTGGCCGGAATGATGGCCAGCGGATCGTTCTTGAGCGCTTTGCGGGCCGCCTCCCAGAAACGCTTCCAGTCCGCCGCAGGCACGAATCCGTGCTTGGTGAGAAGGTCTTCAAGTCGAGTGATGGTCATGTTGCCGAAGCTGTGCAGCGCGTGCTTGACCAGTTCGCCCGGCTGCTCGGCAGCCATGCGCACGACCTCTGCAGGATCGGCATGGCGTAACATCAACAGATGGTCGCGCGGGGCACATGTGAGGGTGTCGCAGGCGGCCGCGAAGGGCATCGTGTGGCTGGGCTTGCCGATGAAGTCGATGGTGATCCGTTTGTAGAAATCGTCGAGGCGCGTGACCGTGCCAAACCCCCACGCGGGATCGATCACCAGCGTGCCGGGGGTCAGTGCGAGCAGCCGGTCTAAACGGCTGAATGAATCGGCCAGAGGAACCTCGCCGAACCCAGCGGTATCGATCAGCGCGGTGAGGAGGCGGTCTTTGCAGGCCTTCTTGAGCGCGTCGCGGATTTCGGCGGGCTTGAGCACGGACGCAAGGTGCTTAGCACGGTCTCTGACCATGAGATACAGTCCGCCGAAGTCGGCGGCCTCTATGAGTTCCTGCATCAGCAGGGCGGCCCACTCTTCGGCTTTATGGCTGGACTCGATGATGGCCACCGTGTGGATCAGTCTCAGCATTTCGGTGACGGGCAAGGGCTTCTTTTCAAGTAAGCCAAGAAACTGCGCTTCGTTTTGTGCGTAGGTCGGTGCAACGTCCATGCAAAACTTCCCCAAGTTCAATTTGCAAAAAAGGACAATTAAAATATCAAAAAGCAGAACGGTTGGAAAGCACCGCTTTCATTATTGAAAAAAGGCGGCGTGCATCAGGGCTTGTCTGCCGGTCCCGTCTTCGGTACAATAAATCGACAAATGTTATTCAAGCGGTCATGAGGGCGGCTGTCCCTTCCGTTTGGAGTTTGTGCCTTGCATTTTCTTAGAATGGGGTTTGTTATGATCCGTATGATGTCGCTGGTTATTGCCGCTTCGTTCGTTTTTCGCGCTGCCGCTGCGGAGGGACCTCAGACTGTTCCTGCCGAGTCGGCTGGCATGAAGAGCCTGTTCAACGGGAAAGATCTGGCCGGGTGGGATGGCGACCCGCGGCTCTGGTCGGTGAAGGACGGCGTGATTCACGGTGAGACCACGCCTGAGAATCCCGCCCAGGGCAACACGTTTCTTGTTTGGAAGGACGGCGTGACCAAGGACTTTGAATTGCGCCTGTCGTTCCGTTGCAACGCCGCAAACAATTCCGGAATCCAGTACCGGTCCAAGCACATCACTGAGGGTAAGGGCGCAAACAAGTGGGTGGTCCGCGGATACCAGCACGAGATCCGCAACGAGGCGGGTTTTCCCAATGTCGCCGGGTTCATCTACGACGAAGGCGGCAAGCGGGGCCGCATTTGCTTGGCCGGAGAGAAGGCGGTGTGGGGCGAGGACGGCAAAAAGCAGGTGCAGGAAACGCTGATCGATGCGCCGGGTTTCAAAGAGCTGTTCAAACTCGACCAGTGGAACGACGTGGTGATCATTGCCAAGGGCACCCACATTCAGCACTACCTCAACGGCCGTCTGATTCTGGACTTCACGGATGATCCGAAGTTGGCCTTGCTGGAGGGCGTGCTGGCCTTCCAACTGCATGCCGGCAAGCCGATGTGGGCCGAGTTTAAGAACATCCGCATCAAAGATATCAAGTAACCGCCGCAGCGTGTCTGGCTAAGACGATGCCGTCGCCTTCGGCGACGGCGACCTTACCTGTTTTTCAGGGGTTAAGGGCGAAGGTGTTCCAGATCGTCCAAATCTTTATGCCGTCCGCTGGACGCCTTGTTTCTGAGGAGATCTTCAAATCCGATCAGGTTCACCTGGATGCCGTCGACGGTCACGCGGTTTCTTCTGTCATAGCAATCGTCGAACGTCACTCCGGAAATGTCGGTCAGGATCTCAAGCCGGACCGGAGGCAGCCCCATTCGCAGAACCTTCCCTTTTTCCATGAAAACGGACTCGGCAACCGACTTCTTTGGAAACCCAAAACGCACCATCACGTTGGCCATCTTTTTCGCGTTGTCGGCCCTCACCGCGATCCAGACATCCATGTCCAATGTCGTCCGCGAGTAGCCGTAATATCCTACCGCATATCCGCCGATCAGCAGATAGTCAACGCGGGCGGCATTCAACAATTTCAAGAACTCTCTGAAGTCGGGATGTAGCCGGATCGTAGCCATAGTTGACCTGCCTCAAATACTCGATGTGTTGGAAGCGTTCGTTTGGCGTCCGTGTGCGCCACCAAGCGGCATCTTCCTCCGCCGACCCCTCCCGTACAACAGAAACGGCCGTACGATCCAGCTTCCAGCAGATCCCTTTTCTTGCGGAACTGTCATTTCTTTTTGACATGTAAATATGATAACATTTCAAAGTGTTGTTGGATAGTTTCACCTTTTATGATATTCACACAGGTGGTTAAGTGGCCAATCATTGTGCATATCTAAAGTGACTTGAACACGAGGAGATAAAATGAGAAGAGATTGCCAATATTGACAACCTTCTGATCTCTCCCACAGGTAAACTGACGATCGTTGAGACTAAACTCTGGCGAAATCCACAAGCAACGCGCGAGGTGATTGCCCAAATAATAGAATACTACCAAGATTCAAGGACGAGTTTTCTGTGAAGAAAGGGGGGTAACATGTCAACGGATTTTGTTCCCAGCAGACGGATTGCCTTCGAGAGACTCAGACAATTCCGGTTCGGAGGGGTCTATGCGGAACCGGACGATCCGTATGGCGTGATTCTGACGGATGGCAAGAACGTCATGCGGGCTTCTCCAGCGGGCGTCGGATACCGCGCCTATTTTTCAACTGGTGGCGGGAACGATGTCATCTGGATCATTGCCGCGCTTGAGGAATGTCTGCACGTGTGGATCATTCCAGACTTCGAGGAAGAGTTTGAGGAGATAGTCAAAGCTGATCGCGCTAAAGCCACCAGACGGCTGCGTGCCCGTCGTGCTGCGGGCCGACGGAAAGCGATATGAGATTGCTGGTTCTGGCGTAGCAAACGCCTCACGGCGTCACTACAATCGGAGGAGTGTCATGACGGACATGAAATCGCGGTATGAAGGGTGTTTGCTGGGGCTGGCGGCGGGAGACGCGCTCGGCACGACGGTCGAGTTCAAGGCACCGGGAAGCTTTACGCCGCTGACCGATATCGTCGGCGGCGGGCCGTTCCGCTTGAAGCGCGGCGCGTGGACCGACGACACCTCGCTGGCGCTGTGCCTGGCCGAAAGCCTGATCTCCTGCCAAGCGTTCGACGCGCGCGACCAGATGGAGCGCTACGCCCGCTGGTGGCGCGAAGGGCACCTCAGCAGCACGGGCTTCTGTTTCGACATCGGGGGCACGACCCTCCGGAGCCTCCAGAATTTCGCTCGCACGGGCGAGCCCTTCGCCGGCTCTGCGGATGCCCGCGCCGCCGGCAACGGCAGCCTGATGCGGCTCGCGCCTGTCCCGCTGTTCTTTGCCGCCGAACCGGAAAAGGCCGTGAGGCTGAGCGCGGAAAGCTCGCGCACGACCCACGGGGCCGCGGCCTGCGTGGACGCGTGCCGCTATTATGGCGGACTGATTGTCGGCGCGGTCAGCGGCGCTTCGAAAGAGCAGCTGCTCGCGCCGCGCTACGCGCCCGCCGCACATCTGTGGGAGCAGTCTCCCCTATGCGCGGAAATCGATGAGGTCGCGAGCGGCTCCTTCCTGCGCAAAGAGCCGCCCGCGATTGTCGGCAGCGGCCACGTCGTGAAAGCGCTGGAGGCGGCCTTGTGGGCGTTCAGCCGCTCCAGCGGCTTCAGAGAGGGCTGCCTGCTGGCCGTGAACCTGGGCGATGACGCCGACACCACGGGCGCAATCTACGGGCAGCTGGCAGGCGCGTATTATGGCGTTGAGAACATTCCTGCCTCCTGGCTCGAATGTCTGGCGCAAGTCGAATTGATCCGCAGCTTTGCGGATGAGCTTTATGCGCTGCGGCAGGTATAAGGCGGCTCTTTCAAATGCCTCACGAGCGGCCAGAGGGCGAAGCGTCCCACGCAGGACAGCACGAAAAGCATGTGAAAATTCACCAGGCACTGGCCGGCGACCGGCAGGCTGAAGTCGCGCAGAAGATACGCGAGGCCGCCCCCGAGCAGCGCGCCTGCAAAGCCGACAAGCCCCGTCACCAGCCGGTAGGAGGCCAGATAGGCGGACCGGTTCTCCTGCGGCGCGGTGATCATGACCAGATTGAAAAAGGTCAGGAGGATTCCGGGCCAAAAAATCCCCGTGAGAGCGGCATCGATCCAGATCGGCATCAGGCAGTCGGGCCGCGCCAGAAGCCACAGCAAAGGCAAGCCCGTTACGCCGATGATGTTCATCAGGAGCACCGGCCGGTTGCCGATGCGGTCGATGAGGATGCCCCAGAGCGGCTGTGCAGCAAGGTTCACGATTCCGGCGATGGCGGCATACAGGCCGATGACGGCAAACGACATATGGAGATTCTTGATCATCTGCGGCTGAAAGAACGGCGCGGCAACACCCGTGACCAGCGCCCAGAGGCCGCTGAGGATCAGCAGGTGCCGGAAGGGCCCGTGACGCAGCGGCAGACGCAACGTTTGTAGTAGCGGCAAGGGCCGCTCCCCATGCAGCGGCGGTTCCCAGATGCGCGCGAGCAGGAGGGTCGAGAGCGTGCCGCAGGCCACCGCGAAGACCAGAACGGGAACAAAGGCGTTGGCCGGGCTGGTTATCAGCTTCAGCTGGTCGCACACCCATCCCGCACCGCAGCCGGTCAGCATGCCGCTGGCCCCCAGAATCGAATTGCGCCAACTGAAGTAGCGCCCGCGAATCGCGGGAGGGACAAGGTCGGTCATCCAAGACATCCAACCCATGTTGGCGTATTCTGCGGCGGTGGCTGCGGTCAGAACGATGACAAGGAACAGGGCGATGCGCACCAGGGGAGAGATAGGCAGGAACGGCAGCAGGCAGAGGCAGATCCAAACAGAGCGGCTGAGTGTCAGCGCCTCCAGCATCATCGGTTTGCGCCGGTCGCTCCGGCCCAGTTGCTGGGTGCCTGCCACGCTGCCGAACGCGGCCAGCGTCCACATTCCGTTCAGCAGGCCGAGGTGAAAGTCATTCGCCCCGAGCATGATGGCATAGCCGGTCAGCAGCGCACCGTTGACGATGGCAAAGTGCGCGGCAAAGACCGCGCCTTCGATGATCGAGAGGCGGAGGCTGCGTGCGGGTTCATTGGCGGGATGTTCTGGAAACATCTTTAGAGCTCCAAAAAAATGCAAGCAAGAATGCCTGTGCTATGGGAGTTTGACAAGCCAAATGAAGTTGCAAATGTGAAAGCATGTGGCTATTGTACAAGTATCTGATGGGGCTGAAGGAGCACGAGAATGAAAACAAAGCGGCAGTTTCTTGTGATCGCGCTGGCTGCGCTTGCCACGGCAGGCGGCAGGGTACAGGCGGGGGAGAATCTGGCGGCTACGGCGGCAAGGCCGCTTTTTGCCATGGACACATACACCCAACGCCCTTACCCGCACGGCACGATGCCTGTTGAGCAGCAGATGGATCTGCTGAAGGAGCTCGGGTATGCGGGCGTGGCCTGGACCGCCGATGAGCCGGCGCGCGTGAAGTCCGCACGGGAACTCGCCGAGGCCCGCGGACTGAAGATGGTCGCGATCTATTGCCAAGCCACGCTGTCCAAGGATGGCCTGAAGGGCGAGGAGCGCCTGCCCGGAATCATCGGGGCGGTGAAAGGCTCCGGCTGCGTCATCTGGCTGCACATCACGAGTGGCGACTTTGCGAAGTCTGCACCCGAGGGGGACGAAGCGGCGTTGGCCGGGCTCCGCGAAATTTCGGACTGGGCTGAGCAGGCCGGTCTTAAAGTGGCTGTCTACCCGCATCTGGGTGACTGGACCGAGCGGGTGCAGGATGCCGTGCGCGTGGCGAACAAGGTCGACCGCAAGAATTTTGGCGTGTCCTTCAACCTCTGCCACTGCCTCAAGGTCGGCGACGAGGAAAAGATCCCCGCGTTGCTCCAGGAGGCGGCGCCCCGGCTCTTCCTCGTCACTGTCAATGGCGCCGACACGGGGTCCGCGTCGAGCGGATGGGACCGGCTGATCCAGACGCTGGACCGTGGTTCGTTCGACCTCAAACCGGTATTGAGGAAGCTCAAGGAACTGAACTATTCCGGCCCTGTCGCCTGTCAGGGCTATGGCATTCCCGGTGACATCCGCGACACCCTCACGCGCACCATGAACGCGTGGAGAAAGCTCGCTGCGGAGTAACAAGAAAGGAGCGTGCAGAGATGAGTCAGGATATGGAGGCGCTTTATCAGGCGCGGTTGCGGCGGTTCGTGACGGCGCTGAACAACCAGAAGCCGGACCGCGTGCCGATACGTCCCTTTGCGGCGGAGTTCACGGGGCGTCACGCGGGCTACACATGCCAGCAGTTGACGCAACACTATCCCGACGCGTTCGAGGCGATGCTCCGCTGCTGCAAGGACTACGACTGGGATGCGGTCCCGGCAAGCATGGTATACGTCTGGACGGGCATCACCGACGCGGCCAGCGTCAAGTATTACGGCGTGCCGGGCGTGGACGTGCCGCCGGAGAACGGCTTCCAGTACCGCGAGCCGCCGGAGGACGCCGCCTTCATGCGCGAGGACGAGTATGACCGGCTGATCGACGACCCGGCCGCCTTCCTCTACGAGGTGTGGCTGCCGCGCGCGGCGCGCAAGATCGCGGCGGCGGGCGAGCCGGCGACCTTCCGCCACAACGTGTCGCTGGTGTCGGCGGCGATGGCCATGACGCAGTACTTCAACGCCTTCGGGCCGCACTGCGCGCGGCTGCGCAGCGAGGCTGGCACGCCCGGCGCGATCGCAGGCATCTTCAAGGCGCCGCTCGACATCATCGCCGACAAGCTGCGCGGCTACATCGGGCTGACGATGGACATGTATTCGCAGCCGGAAAAGGTGATGAAGGCGTGCGAGGCGCTGATGCCGCACCTCTACTGGGTGGCGGCTGCCACGGCCGACCCGTCGTCGCAACTGCCGGTCGGCTACTGGATGCACCGCGGCTGCGTGCCTTTCGTGCGGCCCGACCAGTTCGCTTCGCACTACTGGCCGACGGTCAAGCCGGTGATCGAAGAGCTGTGGCGCAACGGCCACCAGACCATGTTCTACGCCGAGGGCAACTGGGACGCCCACCTCGACGCGTTCCGAGAACTGCCGGACCGCAGCATCGTCTATCACATCGACCGCGGCAATCCGCTGCTGATCCACCGCAAACTGCACGACAAGTTCGCGCTGAGCGGCGGCGTCAACAACGTGACGCTGGCGATCGGCACGCCCGCACAGGTGCGTCAGGAAGTGAAGACGCTGATCGAGACGGTGGGCAAGGAGGGCGGGTACATCATGGACGCCAGCGCGATCATGCAGAACGACACGACGCCGGAGAACATGCGGGCGCTGGTCGAGGCGACGCACGAGTACGGCTGTTACGACGCGCCCGATATCCTGCCTGAGCCGCTGCGCGTCGCGCCGGCGACCATCACGAGAACGCCCGGTTTCCCTGCGAAGGCCGGGCACCAGCCAGGCGTGTGCGTCTCGTGGGAGGAGCACAAGGCAGAGCTGGCGGGGCCGATTCAGGGGAGCGAGGAACTGGCGCAGCGCGTGTGGCAGGCGGCAGACGCCAGCGGCGCGATGTTCATCTGGCAGATGCTGCTCTCGTTCTGATCGCTGCTCTAGAGAAAAGGCTTTTTCCGTTGCAGGACGGTGGGAGGGGGTGTTACGCTCCCGTCCATTACGTCTGCAGGCATGGACACAATGAATGAAGGGATGAGAAATGATCTTGTTTGCGCGCATGGTTTTTGTGTTGGCCGTGATGTGTTGGAACGCGGGCTTCCTGAGAGCGGAAGAAGCCGGGAAGCACCCGCTGGCCGGGGCGGATGAGTCGACCCCGTCGCGCAGCCACTATTTTTCGTGGATCGACAACACCAATGAAGGCTCGACCGAGCGTCAGACGCTGATCAACCTCGACTTTTTCAAGTGGCTCCATGACGACTATGGGATGGAGCTGGATATTTACGCGTTCGATGCGGGCGTCATTGACGCCCCTCAATATTATGGCAGCATCTACTCGGACAGGTTCAAGGCGCAGTTCCCGAACGGGCTGGGCCCGATCTGCGAGAAGGCCCGATCGTTCGGGTGCCGGCTGGGCGTCTGGCTGGGGCCTGACGGCTTCGGCAACACTCCGGAAGAAGAGAAGGCGCGGACCGACATGCTGGTCACGCTGTGCAGGGACTACCGATTTCACCTGTTCAAAGTGGATGCGGTGTGCGGCCAGCTGCGCACGGAGAAGCAGGACGCGTTTGTCAACATGCTGAAGGAGTGCCGGAAATACTCGCCGGACCTGATCGTTCTGAATCACCGCCTGAACCTGGGTCACGGGCTGCCGTATGTGACGACGGAACTCTGGGGCGGCGAGTCCTATATCGATTTGTGGCGGGCCAATGAGTTTCCGGCCACGCATAACCGCGCCTGCACCGTTGATCTCGGGATCCCGACGGATGAAACGACCCGGAAGCCGAAACGCCTGCTGGAAGACCACGGGGTCTGCCTGTCCTCATGTCTGGATTACTGGGAGGACGACCTGTTCATCCAGGCGTTCTCGCGGAACCTGATTCTGGCACCCGAGCTGTACGGGAGCCCGTGGTTTCTGCGCGATGATGAATTCCCCAAGCTGGCCCGCGTTTACAATCTGTCACGGCGTTACCGCGACATCCTGGTGAACGGCCTGCTGCTGCCGCAAAAGGATTATGGGACCAACGCGGTTTCGCGCGGGGATCAGAAGACGCGGATCATCACCCTGCGCAACCCCACCTGGAATCCCGCGACCTACACGGTCACGCTGGACGAGGGCGTCGGGCTGGGCGGCGAGGGGCCGTATGAGGTCCGCCGGCTGCATCCGTCGGAAGAGCTGCTCGGGACATTCAAGAAAGGCCGTCGCGTGGAGGTGACGGTGCCGGCGTTCCGCGGGTGTGTCCTGCTTGTTTCCAGCGGACCCTCCCGCGAGTTGGGCGTGCAGGGCTGCGCCTACGAGGTGGTGCGTGATGTGCCGGGCAAGCCGGCCGTCCTCAAGCTTCTAGGGATGCCTGGAACAACGGCAAAGATCACGTTGCCCGCACAGCCGCGCGCGTTTACCCAAGCTGTTCTGGACGGGAAACCCGCAGACAGCCTCCTTGCGGGGAAGCCCGAAACCGTCTTGTTCCCAGGCAAGAAGCTGAGACGGCCCTGGTACCGCAAGCTCAACGATTTGAAGCCTGTGGAAGTCCCGGCAGATGCCGAAGCGCTGTATGAGGCGACGTGCTTTGCGGCGAACAACAACGCCATGGAGATCCGGTCGAAGTTCCGCTCAGGCCCCACGGTGATCCCCCAGGTTCAAGCCGCCCGCGACGCGTTTTTTGCCCAGAAGTTGTTGGTGGAACGCGGCGTGTGGGACCGCTATCTGTTTGACGACGATCTGAACACTTTCTTCCGCGTGATGAACGGGCCCGTCTGGGGCGGCGCGTTTAGAGTCGACCTGGGCGCGCCGACGCGGATGGACAAGCTGGTGCTCAGGAACGTCGACGACAGCTTCACGCCGAAAGAGGCACAGGTTTCTTTGGATCTGAAAAATTGGGTCGCCGTGCCAATGACAGCCGAACCGGAAACGCCGCCGCAGACAACGGTGTTGAAAAGAAGTCATACGGTTGACAAGGAGTGGACAGCCATCGGGCTGAATCAGCTGACGGTTGAGTTGCCCGAAGGGGCACGCCTGGTGCGATATATCCGGATCCAAGGCAAGGCGGCCAATGTAGCGGAAGTGGTCGGGTCTTGCAACGGCGTGAAGGTTGACCGGGCCGCGTGGCGCGCATCGAATCTGTTTGCCGATTATTCGAAAGCACCGGCCAAGCGGGCCTGGAGCGGCTCGTTCAAGCTGGACGAGGCGGCTGCGGGTTCCTATCTGGTTGTGCCCTGCCTGGGCCGGCATGGGCGTGACGGGGCTTACGCGGCCCTGCGTGTGGACGGGCGATGGGTCGGGTCGCCGCGCCGTGCGATCGATTATCCCATCAACCCGTGGGAAACGGGAAATGCCCGCAGCAATACCGGGCTGAGTTATTTCTTCCCTGTGACCGACGACCTGATCGGCAAGAAGGTCGAAGCGGTTGTCCTGCAGGTTGAATCCGAGGAGAAACCCGCCATCCCGCTGGGAGAGATGTCGGCTGAGGTCTGGATATCCGCCTATCCCGCGCCCTATGTCGCGAAGCAGCTGATCCTGGAAGAGTAAGTGTCGGGGAACTCAGGACAGATCAAGAGGATGTTCATGTGTAACCTCCTCTAGCAGTTTCGCGGCGCCCGACTTTTCCATCCACGTTTTCTCGTCCAAGGCAGCACGCAGCGCGAGAACCCCCGCGGCCACATAAGTCACACCCAGAAACATGCCGAAGAGCGCCTTCGCCTTCACGGACCACGGCAGCAAGACAAACAGCCCCGCGTGGAACAGCAGCACGCCTACGCAGACGAGGCTGGTCATGAGCCCCATCCGCAGCAGGCCGATCACCGACAATCGCGCCAAACGCACCCCGTGCAAATAGGTCTTGGCGGTTTCGATTTTGAGCAGGCGGACCGAAAGATGCCGGTAATTCACCAACAGTTTGACCGCGATGGCCGACAACACCCCTTTGACCAGATGCTTGATCATACGCCACCCTGTTGAATGAAGTTACTTTCGGTTGTGGCCGAGAATATAGCCGAGCAACAAACTGACGACTGCCGTGCCCCCGATGTAGGGCCACGGATTGCGGTGTACGCGCTTGTCCACGTCGTCAGCAATTTCCCGTGCTTTCTCGACGCTCACTTCCTTGGCATGTGCGGCCGCTTCGGCCGCATGCTTTTTGGCGTCGGCCAGCGACCTGACGAGACTGCTCTCGCTCTCCATGACCAGATTCTTCAGATGCGTGTACTTGTCCGACATGACGTTCTTCAACTCATCCTTCTTCTGCTTGGCCGCCTCCTCGAGAAGCTTCAGAGCTTCCGCGATGTTCTCACTGCTTGTGTGTGTGGTGTCCATGACGATTCTCCTTTGTTTCGCTGTGATCTATTCCAGCACATTTAAAATTTTACACAAAGCGACGGGCCTTTGCTATGGGGAATAACCCTACCTTATTTGGTGTTCAACCGCCGGCTGTGCACTGACGGCTTGAACCGCACCGTTCCTTCGCCTATACTGAATTCCGTTCTTCCCGGAGGGGTGTCTGAGTGGTTGAAAGAACCGGTCTTGAAAACCGGCGAGCCGAAAGGTTCCGGGGGTTCGAATCCCTCCCCCTCCGCCATCTTTTGAGAGCAGGCTGGCACTTTTCCCACAGCCCCGTTGAGCCGCAGCTTGCCGAACCAGCGTCTGTTATTCCTTGGCCCGCACGGGGTCGTCGTAGAGCCCGATTTCGTCGAGCGGCAGGGGGCGAAAGGCTGATTGCGCGGCGACGGCGTTCAGGTCCGGCATCTCCGCAAACACCTGGTTGTTCCCTGCGTCCGTGCCGCTGGGTGCTTTGAAGAGCGCCTGCTCGCTGCCGACGAAAACATTGCGCCAGATGCTGTTGATGTTCGCTTGGCGGCCGAGCTCTGTCAGCTCGGGATAGCGGGTGCTGTACGGCGGCAGCCGGATGTTCACCTCGGTGAAGATGAGCTTCTGGATGGGATCGCTGTTGAGGTACCCGACCCACCGGGCCTGCGCCCAAGGCGAGAAGCTTACGCCGTAGCGGCAGCCGACAAACACGTTGTTGTCGATGATGTTCTTCTGGCCGCCGTGAATCTGCACGCCGCCGAAGTTTCCGTTGGAGGTGCGTTCGAAGAAGTTGCCGTAAACCACTATGCCGCTGATCGCGTCATCGAGGCGGATGCCCGCCTGGCCGCACGGGGCCGCGCCGCCGCCGATGTCCTGCCAGCGGTTGTGCCGGATCACCACGCCGCGGTAGGAAGGGTTGCCCCACATGTCGATGCCGCCCTGATCGTCCGACTCCTGCACGACATGGTCGACTTGGTTGAATTCGATCAGATGGTCGTTGCCTTCGATACGCATCGCGCTCGACGGCGCATGATGGAAATGGTTGTGCGCCACGCGTGCGCCGCACCCCTCCAGCAGCACGGCCGGATTATAGGTGCGCGAACAGCGCCCGAAGTTCTCCACGTCGTTGTTCTCGATGACGATCTGTCCCGAGGTGAGGTTCTTGCGGTTGCCGCCGCCGACGCGCATCCCTGTGTGCCCCAGCGTCTGCAGGAGGTTCCCGTAAATTCTGAGGTTCGCGCCCTGCAGGGCCGTCAGGGCCGTGCCGCCCAGCCGGCGGAGCACACAGCCGGCAACCGTTGTGTTGACGCACGCGTCCAGCACGAGGCCGTTTTGCTGGCCATATTCGAAGGTGAGGCCCTGAAACACGATTTCCTGCACCTTGCTTGCCGCGATGAAGGGCTTGTCCCAGCGGGACAGCACCAGCTCGCTGAACCAAGGGTGCGTCATCGGCCACACGTAGAGCCGCCCGCTCGCGCGGTCCAGATACCACTCGCCCGGCTGGTCGATCTCCTCCAGCAGGTTGAGCACGTAAAACGGACGCGCCCGGGTTATCCCGTAACCCGGCTTCTCCTTCAGCCGGATCGTGCCGGCCGCCGGATCGACGGCGGCCACCGGCACGGTGCAGCCCGCCCATAAGTGAACCCAGTAGCCGTTCGCCAGCAGGTCGGTCGCGCCCGTCCAGCGCGCCAGGCGGTCGGTTTTGCACGCGAACACGAGGTTGGTCGCGTCGAGCACCTCGCCGATTTTCATGGAGCCGTCGTTCGGCCAGCGTGCGACTTGAAGCGGACGTCCGTCCTGATACAGTTCGCGCACGGTCTGGTTGTTGATGCCGTAGCCGTAGCTCTGCTGCGCGGCGAAGCCGGTGAACCCCTGCGCCTTGAGATCCGCCACGCGGACGTTTCCGCGTGCTTCCGGTGGCAGCCGCACGAGGATTGCGGGGTCACTGACACGCTTCCATGTGCGCACGCGGAAACCGCCGTCGAAGACCGGTTTCTCTTGCTGCCACGCGCGGTATACCACCGGTGCGCCGAAGCTGCCGGAATCCGCCTCGCCCAGCAAGAAGGTGTTGGTGACCGTATACGTGCCGCCGCGCAGACAGACCGCGACCCCGCCGGGCGGCAATGCGCCGTTGGTCTTGTGCGTCCGCACGGCGTCGCGGGCCCGTTCTAGCGTGGCGAACGGTTTTGCCAAGGTGCCGGGGTTCGTGTCGCTGCCTTTCGGGGAAACAAAATAAGAGATGGCCGGTGCGGGCAGAGGCCGCAGCCGCTGGCGGTTGGCCTCGGGATCGTGTGCGGGTTTACCCGCGATCAGGCGGGCGCACTCGGCCGCGCAGGCCTCGGCCTCACTCTTGAGGTGCGGGAGCTGAAGCATCCGGTTTGCGGCAGCCTGATACGCCGTGACCGCCTCGGTCAGTTGATGCTCCTGCTGCCACGCTTGGCCGATCGCCAGTGCGGCGAGCCCCTGCGTATAGGCAGGCAAGCGCGGGTCAGTCATCAGCGCGGCATACTGTTCACGGGCGTCGCCGAAACGCCCCGCCTGCCGCAAGGTCTGCGCGAAGCGCTGCCGCAGTTCCGCCGCCTCCAGCGGCGATCCGTCGCTCAGCGCGAGCAGCTGCTTGAACACGCCGATGGCGGCGTCAAACTTCTTCTCGCGTGCGTAAGCGGCCGCCAAGGCGAGTCCGAACAGGCGCTGCTCCTCGGTGTCAAGTTCCAGACAGTCCGGCAGCTTCACCAGCACGCGGCTCGGCAGCTCGGCACCCTTGCGGCTGGCCTGCACCAAGAACGCCACGGCCTGGCTACGCAGTTGTGCGGGCGCGGCGGGATGCTCGAAGAGCGCCACGCCCGCATCGATACTCGTCCGCGAAACGCTGTTCGACAGCTTGCTGAAGGTGTCGGCCGTTGCCTGCCACGCGCCCGCCGGGGTCGGCTGCCCCCGCGCCGCTTCGACTCCCGTCATTCCAACAAGCGCCGCCGCCAGAAAACATGAACAGTTTCTCATTATCAGTAGCTCTCCTATCAACCGGATGGTGTGTCATCATACCAAAACTCCAGCCGCATCACGATGTCAAGTTGTCGATTTTGACTTCAAAAGTCTGCGGGTCAAGTGGGTGCGGGCGTCAGCCCGCGTTCATTCCTTAGCAGGAGTTTTATATACAGGTACTCGCAGAAAGTATATATTGTTTACGTATTATAAACGTTTAACAAGGAGGCGATCATGGCCGACAGCGAGCAAAAGACCGCTAACGAACTGGCGGGTGAGCGCACCGATCTTGCGGTGCAGCGAACCGTGATGGCGGCCAGCCGGACCATGATGGCGTGGGTCCGCACGGGCACCTCCCTGATCAGCTTCGGCTTTACCATCCACAAGATCCTCGCGACCGCGACCGCGGCGGCGGTCGCAACCTCGTCTAAACTCTCGCTGCTGCATCAGCAGGGTCCGCGAAGGCTCGGCCTGATGCTGATCTTCCTGGGCATCACGTCCATTCTTTTGGGCACCTACGAGTATTTCAAGACGGCCAAGCAACTGAGTGAGATGAGCGGTAAGGTGTACAAGATCAAGGGTGACTTCTCTCTGGTGATCGGCGCTTTGGTTGGGCTCTTGGGCTTGTTCCTGTTCATCACGATCCTGACCAACACCGAGGTGTTCTAGGGAGGTTTTCATGGAAGAGATCATACACAGATTCTTTGAGAATATATTCGGGCGGCTGGACGGGCCGCTGCATTTCCGGTTCTTTCTGCAGCCGACCATGGCGACTTTGTTTGCGATCATGAGTGGCGTTAAGGATGCGAAGGCGGGGAAGACCCCGTACCTCTGGAGGTTTATTTGTAATCGCAACTATCGCTGGGAGATGATCAAGGACGGGTGGAAGCATGTGGGTAAACTCTTCATTCTCGCGGTCGTGCTCGACCTCATCTATCAGTGGAAAGTCTGTGACCGATTCTATCCCGTCGAAACGCTGACCGTCGCGCTTACCTTGGCGATTGTACCGTATTTCCTGTTGCGTGGTCCGGTCAACCGCATTGTGCGGCGGTTCGCAAAGAAAAAAGTCTAAGCTAGGAAAGGGGATCAGATATGGCAATCCAATCCGATAAACAAACACGCTCTATTTTGCCCATTCCGGACAAGCAGCACGTGGGTTTGACGACCTACGATGCGAAGGATCCGGACACGAAATACCCGCCTATCGAACCCCTGCGTCCGCCGAAAGGGGCGCCTAACGTTCTTATTGTCCTCATAGACGATGTGGGTTTTGGAGCATCGTCGGCATTCGGCGGTCCTGTCAATACGCTCGTTGCCGAGCGGCTGGCAAAGAACGGTTTGAAGTACAATCGCTTTCATACCTGCGCCCTATGTTCGCCGACGCGACAGGCGCTCTTAACCGGACGAAACCATCATACGGTCGGCATGGGCGGCATTACCGAAATGGCCACATCTGCGCCGGGTAACTGCTCACTCCGTCCCAAGAGCTGCGCGCCGCTTGCCCAGACGCTCAAATTAAACGGCTACTCGACTGCGCAGTTTGGCAAATGCCACGAAGTTCCACCGTGGGAAACCAGCCCTATGGGTCCGTTTGACAACTGGCCAACTGGCAGCGGCTTCGAGTATTTTTATGGTTTTGTCTGCGCCGAATCAAACCAGTACTACCCGGCGATCTATGAAGGTACGGCTCCGATGGAGCCGGATAAGACACCTGAAGAAGGCTATCATTTTACCGCGGACCTGACAAACAAGGCTATCAAATGGGTCCGTCAGCAGAAATCGCTCATGCCGGACAAACCGTTCTTTATGTATTTTGCGCCCGGGGCGACCCATGCCCCGCACCACGTGCCGAAAGTTTGGTCGGACAAATACAAGGGTAAGTTTGATCAAGGCTGGGATAAGCTGCGTGAAGAGACTTTCGCCCGCCAGAAGAAGCTGGGTGTTATTCCCGCAGACTGTGATCTGACCAAACGCCACACTGAGATACCGGCATGGGACAGCGTTGACCCTAAGATGAAGCCTGTCCTAGCCCGTCAAATGGAAGTTTACGCCGGGTTCCTGGAGCATACTGACTATCACGTGGGGCTTTTGGTCGATGCGCTGGCTGATCTGGAAGTGCTCGGTGATACGCTCATCTATTACATTTTCGGCGACAACGGCGCTTCGGCAGAAGGTACGCCGCAGGGTACGTTCAACGAGATGATACCTATCAATGGCCTGGGCCATCTGGAAACTCCTGAGTTTTTGCAGAAGAACATCGACAAATTAGGCACGCCCGAAGCCTACAATCATTACGCAGTCGGCTGGGCGCATGCCATGGATACGCCGTATCAGTGGACTAAGCAGGTCGCCTCGCATTTTGGCGGCACGCGCAATGGTACGATCGTGCATTGGCCAAAGGGGATCAAAGCCAATGGCGAGATCCGCTCTCAGTTTTGCCATGTTATCGACATAGCGCCTACGGTCCTGGAGGCTGCGGGTTTGCCTGAGCCGACTTTTGTCAACGGAATACAGCAAAAGCCGTACGAAGGCTTCAGTATGCTTTATTCCTTCGACGATGCAAAGGCTCAGGAGCGCCACGAAACACAATATTTCGAAATGATCGGCAACCGCGGCATCTATCACAAAGGCTGGACCGCAGTCACTAAGCACCGCACGCCCTGGGTCATGGGTCTTGTCAAAACCATTCCTTTTGACGATGATGTCTGGGAGTTGTACGACACGACCAAAGACTGGACACAGGCTCGTGATCTTTCCAAGGAGATGCCTGAGAAGCTTCATGATCTGCAGCGGCTCTGGCTCATCGAGGCAACAAAATACAACGTGCTGCCGCTCGATGACCGGATGTCAGAGCGCTGCAACCCGAATATTTCCGGAAGGCCGCAGCTCATCCACGGCAACCGGCAATTGCTCTTTGGCGGAATGAGACGATTGTCTCCGCACTCGATGCTCGATTGCAGTAACAAATCTTTTGCAATGACAGCAGAAGTGGTGGTGCCTGAACCCGGAGCAGAAGGGGTCATTTTTGCGACAGGCGGCATTACCGGCGGTTGGAGTCTCTACGCCAAGGACGGAAAACCAAAATACTGCTACAATTTTTTGGGTTTGAAACAAACCATTGTCGAAGGAACGCAGAAGATCCCAAAGGGTAAGCATCAGGTGCGCATGGAGTTTGCCTATAACGGCCCGGGTTTAGGCAAGGGCGGCACAATATCGCTTTTTATCGACGGTAAAAGTGTCGGCCAGGGCAAGGTCGAGATGACCCAGCCTTTTGCCTATTCTGCCGATGAAACCGCCGACGTGGGCATGGAAGCCGGTTCACCGGTGTCGTCGGACTATGGGGCGCATGACAACGCGTTCAACGGCGAGGTCAACTGGGTTGAGATCGATGTGGACAAGGCAGCGCTGGACCAGGATCACATCTTGACAGGCGAAGAGCGGTTCCGTGTGGCGATGGCGTTTCAGTAAAGCGCACAGCAGAACGCGCGTCAGAAATATACGAGGAGGATTCTCGAATGCCGGATGAGCAAAAAAACGAGATTACGGGCAGGGTGCGGGCCTTTCACGTCATGGCCAAGCCGACGGGTGCGCAGTGCAACCTCGACTGCGCGTACTGCTTTTTCCTGAAGAAGGATCAGCTCTATCCGAATAGCGATTTCAGGATGTCGGAGGAGGTGCACGAGGCCTATATCCGGCAGCTTCTCGAAGCCCACGGCGTGCCTTCGGTCACCATCGCCTGGCAGGGCGGCGAGCCGACCCTGATGGGGCTCGATTTTTACAGGCACTCCATCGAGCTGCAGAAGAAGTGCCAGAAGCCCCGGACGCAGATCGAGAACACTTTCCAGACTAACGGCATTCTGCTCGACGAGGCC
>CAZXVN010000346.1:0-3500 GCA_964643945.1 uncultured Lentisphaeraceae bacterium
CCGGCGTGCTTGACGAAAAGATCTTCTACTTGGAAGCCCGGCCCTGCAAGCTGGAAGAGGAGGCGTACTATGATCTGCCGAATCGCGCAGAGGAGTCGGCCACGCTTTACCAACATTGCGTGCGCTCGATCGAGCACGGGCTGAGGTTCGGCGAACACGGCCTGCCGCTGATCGGTTGCGGCGACTGGAACGACGGCATGAACCGGGTGGGACATCAAGGGCGCGGTGAAAGTGTCTGGCTGGCTTTCTTTCTTTACGATGTGCTTACCCGGTTTGCCAAACTGGCACGCTCGCGCAACGACCTTCCCTTTGCCGACCGCTGCGTTGCTGAAGCGCAACACCTGCAGCAGAATATCGAGCAGCACGCCTGGGACGGCCAATGGTATTGCCGCGCCTTCTTCGACAGCGGCGAACCGCTCGGCTCCCGGACCAACTTGGAATGTCAGATCGACTCCCTGCCGCAAAGCTGGTCGGTGCTCAGCGGTGCGGGCAATCCGTCCCGTTCGCGCCAGGCCATGCAATCTGTGAATGAGCGCCTCGTCCGACGCGACACCGGCCTGATTCAAGTGCTTGATCCGCCTTTCGACACCTCCCTCCTCGATCCCGGTTATATCAAAGGATACATTCCGGGCGTGCGCGAGAACGGCGGCCAATACACCCACGGAGCGATTTGGACCGCCATGGCCTTCGCGCTCATGGGGGAGAGCGGGCGAGCGTGGGAGCTGTTCTCTATGCTGAACCCCATCTGTCACGGCGGGACGCCTCAACAAATCGCTACCTACAAAGTGGAACCGTATGTTGTCGCGGCAGACGTCTATGCGGTCGCGCCGCACGCGGGCCGGGGCGGGTGGACATGGTACACCGGTTCAGCCGGCTGGATGTACCGGCTGCTGATCGAAACCCTGCTGGGCGTGAACCTGGAGGGCAGCCAGCTGCGGCTGACCCCCCGGCTTCCGAAAGCGTGGGCGACTTTCAAGATCCACTACCGCTACCGGCAAACGGTTTATCACATCACCGTCACCCGGCTCGCCGCTGATTCGGATCACACGGCCAGGCTCTCCCTCGACGGGCAGGAACTGCCCAGCACGACCCTTCCCCTCACGGACGACCACCTTGATCATGCCGTTGAACTGAACGTCCGCTGAACATTGAGCCTGGGCCTTTCAGAGCAGTAGGGTTACACCCTATAGCTGTGGCCACCCCCATCGCTTATCATTCCAAATACAACGAATTCAACCCAACGCAAGAAGAGAGGTGAAACAAAAATATTGAAGGCCTGTAAGCGGTTCCCCCGAACGGGGGAACCACCCACACACTAACAGAAGAATCGAGGTAGTAGAATGAAACAGAAAACCATGTATCCCTTAGCGTTTGTAGCGGCCGCAGCCGTAATGATCGTTACCAGCGCGCCTCTGCGCGCGTCTGAGAACGATGACCGGATCGAATCGTCATTCAAGAAGACCTACGTCTACCAGACGTATCTCAAGGAGGATTCGATCAGGGCCGAGGCCGAGGAGGGCATCGTCACTCTGACCGGAACCGTGTCCGAAGAATCCCACAAGACGTTGGCCCAAGAGACCGCGGCAGGGCTGCTCGGGGTCAGCCGCGTGGACAACAAGCTGGCCACCAAGGCCGAGGCCGCAGCCGAAAACGCGGATTTGTGGATCAACAGAAAAGTAAAGCTCACCCTGCTGTTTCACCGCAACGTCGACGCAAGCAAGACCGTTGTTGAGGTGAAAGATAAGATCGTGACGCTGAAGGGCACAGCCTCAAGTGTGGCCCAGAAGGAACTGACCACGGAATACGCCAACGATATTGAAGGCGTGAAAGAGGTTAAGAACGAGATGACGGTGGCGGCACTTCCGGAGCCGGCGGAACGGACCGCAGCCGAGAAGGTGGATGATGCGTCCGTCACCGCGCAGGTCAAGACGGCACTGTCAAACCACCGCTCGACCAGTTCCATCAAGACTAAGGTTGAGACGCGGGACGGCGAGGTCATCTTGACCGGCATTGCCAAGAACGCGGCTGAAAAGGCCCTGGTGTCCAAGCTTGTCGCCGACATTCAAGGTGTGACCAGCGTGAAGAACCAGATGACCGTCGAAGAGGTCAAGACCAAGTAACTCTTCTGTTTGCTGCCGGCTGGCGCGAACATGCGCCAGCCAGCAGCAAAGTCCGGCAAATGGAAAGAGCAGGAATATGACTATCGGAACACTGCTGATGATTCTCGTGATTCTGATGTTGGTGGGCGTATTGCCCAATTGGCCCCACAGCAGGAAGTGGGGTTACTATCCGAGCGGCGGTCTCTCATTGGTTGTCGTGATTCTGCTCATTCTGATTCTGTTGGGCCGGATCTAGCGAGCAAACAAACGTTCAAGAAAAGGAGTCGTATCATGAAGGGTTTACCAGAAGTAGTGAAGGGGCGCATCGAGGAAGCGGCGGGCGCACTGACCGGCAACAACAAACTGCGTGCCAGAGGCCGGGCGGATCAAGCCATTGGTCATGTCAAACAAGACGCTGAAAAGAGCGTCCAGTCCGCGGAGAGATTCGCCAAGCAGGTCGTGGATAAAGCGATAGAGGTTGGGCAAGAGGCCATCGACAAGGCCCAACGCAGAGGTTAGAGGGTCGGCACTGGCGGGTACGGTAGCGCAGCCCGTGCCCCAATGCCCCGTTGCTTGCTCGGAATGCGGCCTATACCCAGCAAGACTTTCGTGATATACTGATAGTGTACAGAAAATTCAATGTCGAGCGTGGTTTGGAAACGATGTGGGCACGGAGGTCTTTTTTCCTTGAAAGTTAACCCTAAAGTTATGGCTTGGTTTGTCGGTTCTTCGCTGCTGGTTGCGCTGGTAGTGGCACCCTCATTATTGGCTTTCCGACAAACCGAGGACGCCGCCGAGGCGCGAAAGTTTACCTACGATGTCATAGAACGCGCGGGGGCTTTGGTGTCGGCACTGATCGATGCCGAGACCGGGCAGAGGGGCTATTTGCTGACCGATGACGAGGTCTTTCTGGAACCGTATGCTGCCGTGCGAGACACCATCAGTGGCCAGCTGGCCAACCTTCGTCAAGTCACCACGCTTCGTGCCGCCAAAACAAATCTGGATGCTCTCGCGCCTTTGATTGAACAGAAACTGGCGTATTTATCGCAATCCATTGAATTGCGCCGTAACAATGATCTGCCCGGCGCACTCGCGAATATGCGCAGCAGCCAAGGCAAGCAGCTGATGGATCAGATTCGCGCCGAGCTGTGCAGCTTCATCCAGACAGAAAAAGGCGCGCTGGCTCAGAAAGAAGCGAAGTTTCAAGCAAACATGCACCGCTTGTTGATCGTCATCGTTATCGCCAGCCTTGTTACGCTGCTGTTTGCCTTCTCGCTCGTCCATGTGCTCTATCGGGGCGCGCAGCAGCGGCTCAAGGATTCAGTCCATCGCGAGACGCAGCGGTTGCTCCAGATTCAGGAGGAAACGAATATACAGCTTCAGCAGGCCAATATCACCTTG
>CAZXVN010000347.1:0-5181 GCA_964643945.1 uncultured Lentisphaeraceae bacterium
CGGACATCGCGCAGGAACAGGACGATCTCAAGCGGCTTGATGTCCGTGCCTGTGGCGATCATATCCACGGTGACCGTGACGCGGAGTTGGGGCGAGGTCCGGAATTCGGCGATGAGATCCTCGGCGGCCTTTTTGCCGCCCACGCGATAGGTGATCTTCTTGCAGAAGTCGTTGCCCTCGCCGAACACGTCGCGCACGATGTCCACGATGCGATCGGCATGGGCGTCATCCTTGGCGTAGATGAGTGTCTTGGGCACCCATTCGCCGCTGCGGTGCGGGAACATCTTCGTGAAGAGCGCGTCGCGGAAATGGGTGATGACGGTGCGGACCTGCGTGTCGGACACGACCGAGCGGTCGAGTTCAGCGCCCTGCCAGGTGAAATCGTCTTTGAGTTTCTCCCAGCGCTTGCGGCGGGTGCGGCGCTCGATCTTTTCGAGGTGGTTGCCGCGCTGCACGGTCGCGCCCTTCTCTGTGAGCGAGGTCCGGATGCGGTAGATGTCGTAACCGACGTTGACCTTATCGAGAACGGCCTGTTCGTGCGTATAGGAGGAAACGAGGTTCTGGTTGAAGAAGCCGAGCGTGTGCGGCGAGGGTGTGGCGGTGAGCCCGACGTGAAAGGCGTCAAAGTAATCGAGCACACCTTTCCAGAGGTTGTAGATCGAACGGTGACATTCGTCCACGATGATGATATCGAAGGTCTCGGGCGGCAGCGCCTGATTGTAGACGACAGGGCGCGGCTCGTCGGTGTCGCCGGTGGCTTCGTAGGTGGAGCGCTCGTCGGCGTCATCTTCAATCGGCTTGCCGGTCAGCGCGGAGTAGAGGCGCTGGATGGTCGAGATGACGATCTTTGCACGGGGTTCTAGGGCTGAGCCGTCCAGGCGCTGGACAATATACTCGTCGGTGAACCGGCGCTGGGTATAGGGGCTGTGCCAGAGATCGAACTCGTTCTTGGCCTGACGGCCGAGGTTGCCGCGGTCCACGAGAAAGAGGATGCGCTGAGCGCCGCCGAACTTGATGAGACGGTAACATTCGGTGACGGCCATCCAGGTCTTGCCTGCGCCGGTGGCCATTTGGACGAGCGCACGCGGATGATTATGGGCAAAGGAAGCTTCGAGGCCGTGAATGGCGTCCACTTGGCATTCGCGCAGGCCGGCGACATGCAGGGGCGGGAACTTCTGCAAGCGGGCACGCAGCGTTTCGGGTTGCTCACACCAGGATCGGAGCGTTTCCGGACGGTGGATGCCAAAGGCGAAGCGTGAGCGTGAACGCGGATCACGGAGGTCTCGAAAGCGGTACTCTTCGCCGTTCGATTCGTAGGTGAACGGGAGGGTTTTCGCCCAGCGTTGGAAATCAGTCGTAGCGGATGTGGCGTAGCCCTCGGATTGCTCCGAAACACCGACAAGCGGCGTACCGGCCGATTTGGCTTCGAGCACGGCGATCGCTTTGGCGTCCACGAACAGCATGTAGTCCGCAAACCCGCCTTCGACATCGGTTTCGCAAAGGGCGATGCCGGGAGCCGCGTGGAGATTGAGCCGACGCCTATCCTGAATAAGCCAACCGGCAGCCGTCAATTGGCTGTCGATTTGCTGACGGGCAGTCTGTTCAGGCGTCATCATGTGATACTAAGACTCGGCGATGCTGTCATCTGAGCGGAACCGTTTTTCCGGTGTCTGGAAGCCTTGTTTCTTTCGGTTGATGTGATCCGATTCATCATCCATACAAGGAGTGTAAACACAACGGTTTAGCATCACGGGTAATGTAGACCAATCCTTGCGCAGGGGCAAGCGGTAATATATCATGCGGACGATCAAAAGCCGGGGTTTGCGTTGTGGCCATATAGGCAGCGGGAGGGCGCTTGGAGCAAGGTCAATTCCGCCCCCACTACCGTGACCGGGTGGATTTTTGATACCATCAGAAACATAGCGGATGGAAACCCGATGGAAAAACGCTCAAAGACTAGGCGGGGGTGAGACCATGATGCCAAAGGATTTTCAGACTCAAAAAGAAGGCCAGTGTTTTGAACGGAAGAGCATCCGGATGGAGCCAAAGGCGCTGGCGGTGCCGTTGGTCGCTTTTGCCAATGCCGACGGCGGGACGATTGTGGTCGGCGTCAATGATGCGGGCGAAGTGGAAGGGGTTGACGGGTTAGACCGGCAGGTGAACGAGTTGCTGCGCGTGCCCTTCGATTTCTGCAAGCCGACCGTGAAGGTCGATTTTGAGTTGGCGGCCTGTACGGACCGCAAGGGGAATCCAAACCGGGTGCTTGTATTGAAGGTGCATCAGAGCCAGAGCGTGCATGCCACTCAGGCGGATGAGGTGTATTACCGCGTGGGGGACAAGTCGAAGAAGCTCACGTTCGACGAGCGCATGCAATTGATGTATGACAAGGGCGACCGGTTCTATGAGGATACGCCGGTCGCGGGGGCAACGCTGGCCGATCTGGATCTTGATTTCGTGAAGCAGTATACGCGCCAGATCGGCTATTCGAAGACGCCGCTGCATTACCTGAAGGAAAACAGCGGGTTCGTCAAAACGGGCAAGGGTGCCGATCAGGTCAGCGCCGCGGCCATCTTGCTGTTCGGAAAGGCACCGCAGCAGTATTTCCCGAGGGCGCGTATCCGGTTCATCCGGTACGAGGGCACGCAGGAGAAGACCGGCACCCGCATGAATGTGATCAAGGACGTGGCCTTCGAGGGAACCGTTCTGGAGATGACCCGGAAGGCGATCGAGTTCGTCTCGACGCAGATCAAGGAGCATACCTATCTCGGCAAGGGAGGGCTGTTCGTCACGGACGCCCAATATCCCGAGTTCGTGCGGCAGGAGATCGTCGTCAATGCCGTTGCGCACCGCGATTACAGCATCAAGGGGACGGACATCCAGATCAAGATGTTCGACGACCGGCTGGCGGTGGAGAGCCCCGGCACCTTGCCCGGCCTCGTGCGCCTGAACACCATGCGCAACGTCCACTTCTCGCGAAACCCGAAGATCGCCGCGTTCCTGAAGGACTACGGCTACGTCAAGGAGTTCGGCGAGGGGGTGGACCGGATGTGCGCGGAGCTGACCGGGCTTGGCCTGCCCGAGCCGGAATACGAAGCCGTGTCGTTCATGTTGCGCTGCACAGTCAGGGCGGCGGAAGTGCGGGAACAGGGAGCTGATGCGGATGATCGTCAGCGAGAGACTCCGGCATCGGGAAGTAAAGCAACCCAGAAAACTGGGGAGAAAACTAGGGAGAAAACTAGGGAGAAAATCCTGAACCTTCTTCGGGTGTCCCCTTCCCTTTCAACTGCCGAGCTTGCCGTAACCATTGGCATCACAGATAAAGGTGTTGCCTGGCAACTGAATCGCCTTTGCCGAGATGGACTCCTGCGCCGCGTCGGGCCGGACAAGGGTGGCCATTGGGCAGTTGCAGACGCGAAAGAAGAAAAATGACAACCTTTTGGGTAAAGGGACGCGGAGAGGAAGCACAAAGAGCCCCGTTTCCAGTCAATTTTGTGCTGAAATGGAGTGAAAATCAGGCGAAAATCGCGGGGATTCCGGCTCGCAAGTGCCTGAAAAACAGTCCGGGGAGACGTTTTTGCACGCTTCAAGGGCTTGTTTTGGTCTAAAATTACACACACACTACACACACACAGCTTAAAAATCGGCATGACCGGAACACACACAAAATCGGAGACTCAATCGGGCGTGGATATTCTTCGTTTTCAAGGCCCGCAACGTGTGTGTGTTGTGTGTGTGTTTGTGTGTGTAAATGACCCTCTAAAACCACCCTTTTTCACACCCTGACAGCCAAACGAGAATCACCCGGTATAAAATGAAAAAAGGCCGTTTTTATTGGGCTTTTCCAACAAAAACGGCCTGAAAAACTGGTGGGCGCTACAGGACTCGAACCTGTGACTTCTACCGTGTGAAGGTAGCGCTCTAACCAACTGAGCTAAGCGCCCGCACCGTGTAAGAAAACAGGCGCTTTTATATCATTCGCAGCGTTGAAATGTCAAGGGGCCCGGCAAAATAAATCAAGGTTTTGGGGTGTGGCGCAAAGGAAAATTCGGTAAAATGCCGATCAGTTTAAGCGTTCTGAGGAGGCGATGTGTTCTTTGCGAAGAAAAAAGATTCCTTGCGCGCGCTGGAGAAAACGCTCGGGTATTCGTTCAAAAAACGCGCGTTGCTGGAGACCGCGCTGACCAATCCATCCTACCGTTCGGATCATGCGGCGACAGGGGTGCAGGACAATCAGCGGCTTGAGTTTCTGGGTGACGCCGTGTTCGGGTTGCTGACCGCGCAGCAAGTGTTCGAGCAGTATGCCGACGAGGATGAGGGCGGGCTCACCGTGCGCCGCAGCCGTCTGGCGAGCGGGCGGGCGCTGGCGGAACTTGCGCGACGCATCGGATTGGGGCAACATCTGCGGCTGGGCAAAGGCGAAGCCACGAGCGGCCGCGATAAGGACAGGTCGCTGACCGACTCGATGGAGGCGGTGTTTGGCGCGGCTTGGTGCGACGGCGGGATCAAGGCCGTTCAAGCGATTTTTGCAAAGTTGATGGCCGATGATTCCAAGGCGCCGTTGGACGTGTGGGCTGATAATCCAAAAGGCCGATTGCAGGAGTTGGCGCAACGGAACGTTTGGCCAGACTCGCCGACCTACGAACTGATTGAAGTGGCCGGGCCTAACCACGCTCCCGCTTACACGGTGAAAGCCAAGGTTCACGGCGGGCAGGAAGCTCTGGGGTCTGGACGGACCAAACGGGCGGCAGAAGTGGTGGCTGCTCAGGCGTTGCTTCAGGTGCTCGGCGGTGAGAGGGTTGATCTTTCAAACAGGAGAAACATGAAAAACCAGGAAACAATGACATCGCGTGAACGCCTGCTCAAGACGCTCAATCACGAAATTCCCGACCGTGTGCCGATTGACCTCGGCGGTAATCAGACCGGCATCCACAAGTTCGCGTATCAGCAGTTGGTGCGGCATCTCGGCATCAGCGATGAGCTCAAGATCATGGACGCGGTCCAGCAGCTGGCCCAGCCCTGCGAGGCCTTGTTGCAGCGGTTCCACGTCGACACCCGCTATATCGCGGCCGGGGCGGCGGGCGATTGGAAGGGCGGCATCGTCCAGAACCGCCGTGGCGGCAAGCTCTGGCACGACCTGACGGACGAGTTCGGCATCACGTGGTCCATGCCTGACGACCAGCC
>CAZXVN010000348.1:0-3040 GCA_964643945.1 uncultured Lentisphaeraceae bacterium
AAGCGCGACCCCGGATAATCAAGGCTCGCCGCCATCCACGCCGTTTCATCTACCCACTTCAGCAGATTGCCGCCGAACAGTAAGCCGTAGTGATTCATGTGCTCAGGCATCACCAGTTTATACGAGATCATTCCTGTTCTCCTCACGTCCCTTTTTGAATCGCGATTGTTTCCTCTGTCGCCAACACGGTCACTGTGTCATCACTCATAAAATGAATTGGCAACTCCTGCGATAATTAATACACTATCATCCCTGTGGTTAAAAAACAACTGCACCAACCAAGGAGTTCTTATGAACAAAGGCGTCCTCTGCCTCGCTTCCCTCCTCACCCTCGCCGCCAGCGCCGCTGAAAAACCAGCCACCGAAGGGGCTGTTCCCGGACAGTGGACCATGGATCTCGACGCCGCCAAGAAAGTGGCGGCTGAAAAGAAGTTGCCGCTGGTGCTCAACTTTACGGGTTCGGACTGGTGTGGCTGGTGTAAACATATGGATAAAGAGGTCTTCTCGAAAGACACCTGGACCGCTTATGCGAAAGGCAACCTCCTGTTGGTCTGGATCGATTTTCCGCAGGACAAGACCCTCGTCCCCGAAAAGTACGTCGCGCGTAACCGCGCCCTTTCAGAATTCTACGGAGTCGATGGATACCCCGCTTACATTCTGCTGGATGACGACGGCCAGACCCAACTTGGCAAGCTTGGCGCTGACCAGGAGATCTCACCTGAGACATTCATCGGCAGCCTCAAGCAGCTGCTCAAAAACCGCGCCGCCGAAGTCGAAGCCCTGTTGACAACCTTGCCGGAAAAAACCGCGCAGGAGTATCGCGCTGTCGCCAAGAAAAAAACAGGGGCGGAAGAAGAGCTGAAGAATCTAAAAGCCTCTTTTGAAAAAAAGAGCGCCGAACTCGAGAAGGTTGTCGCTGATCAGGAACAGCGGCTAAACGACATCCGGCTGGAAGCAAGCCTGGCCAAACTGCCGCAAAAGAAGGCCGAAACCTACCGCACAAAAAATGCCCGCCTAGCCGCAGTGAACGCCGAACTTAAAGTCTGGATCGCGACCAAGCCCGAGAGAAACGAGATCAACACAAAAAAATTCACCGCGTGGAGCGAAGAGATCGCGGCACTCAAAAAAGAACTGGCCGCACTCCTTGAGAACAAGTGAGAGACGCCTCACGGAAACGTTCTTTTTGCTTTGATTTCCCGATTTTCCGCTGATCAATCTCCCTTTTGACTGTACACATAAAACCGTGTATACTGACGGGCATGTTTCTTCCGTGTACACCCTCTGAAGTGGAGCGGCTGGGCTGGGATGCGCCAGACGTGATTCTCGTCTCTGGCGACGCCTACATCGACTCCCCGTTCTCCGGCATCGCATTGATCGGACGCGTGCTGACGGCCGCAGGGTTCCATGTGGCGGTCATCGCTCAACCCGATGTTCACTCACACGAAGACATCCGCCGTCTCGGCCAGCCGCGCCTCTTTTGGGGCGTTTCCAGCGGCTGCATTGACTCCATGGTCGCCAACTACACCGCCACAGGCAAAAAGCGTCATCAGGACGATCTCACCCCGGGCGACGGTAAAAACACTCGGCCCGACCGTGCGGTGACTGCCTACTGCAACCTCATTCGCGCGGCCTTCAAACCTTGCAAGCCCATCATTATCGGCGGCATTGAAGCCAGCCTGCGCCGTATTGCCCACTACGACTTCTGGTCGGACACTGTACGCCGCCCCCTGCTGTTCGACGCCAAAGCCGACATACTCGTGTACGGCATGGCCGAGCGCACGGTCACGTCGCTGGCCCGGGCGTTGCGCGACACCCGCGAATGGCGAACCCTGCGCGGCATCTGCTACGCCCTGCCCGCCACTTCCGAGGCGCTGCCGCAAGGCGCGGTCGCCTTACCGGATTTCGCCACGGTCGCAGCACCCAGCGATGCGGGTCACGCGGCCTTCCTCGATATGTTCAAGCTCTTTGCTGCGAACCAAGAGCCTCGTACGGCCAAACCGCTGGTGCAGCGTGTAGATACGCGCTGCCTTGTCCACAATCCGCCTGACCAGCCGCTCTCGTCAGAAGAACTCGACGCTGTCTACGCCCTGCCCTTTATGCTCGATGCCCATCCGAGCCACGCCGCCAAAGGCAAGATCCGCGCCCTCGACACCATCCGGTTTTCACTCACCACGCACCGCGGCTGTTACGGCGAGTGCAACTTCTGCGCCATCGCCATGCACCAAGGCCGCCGTGTGGTCAGCCGCTCCGAGTCGTCGATTCTCGAGGAGGCGTGCCGCATGACGCGCCATCCGAAATTCACCGGTATCATCCAAGACGTCGGCGGTCCCACCGCTAACATGTACGGGTTCGAGTGCGACCGCAAAGTCAGAAAAGGTGCGTGCCCCGACAAACGCTGCCTCTACCCTTCCTGTTGCTCTGCGCTTGCACCCGATCATGGGCCGCAACTGGAACTGTTGAGAAAACTCCGCCACCTCCCAGGCGTCCGCAAGGTCTTCATGGCCTCAGGCATCCGCCCCGACCTGATTGCCGCCGACGCGCATAATGGCGCACGCTATGTCGATGAACTGGCGGCACACCATGTCTCGGGCCAACTCAAACTCGCACCCGAACACTCTGAACGGCGGGTGCTCGATGCCATGGGGAAACCTCAGACCGATGCGCTGTTGTATTTCAAGAAACGCTTCGATGATGCCAACAAAAAAAATGGCCTGAAGCAGTTCCTCACCTACTATTTTATCGCCGCTCATCCAGAGTGTGGCGATGACGACATGCAGGCCCTCAAACGCTTCGCCACTCAGAATCTGCACCTCTCGCCCGAGCAGGTGCAAATCTTCACACCCACCCCCTCGACGTGGTCCACCGCCATGTATTACTCCGGCATCAACCCCTTCACCCGAAGCCCTGCCCACGTGACGCGCGGCCTGCGTGCCAAACAGGTTCAGAAGGATATTCTCACGTCAGCGCCGCGCAAAGGAACCCCTCGCGTTTTGTCAGTGTCCTGATACGCGCCTGCCTCTTGTGGCGGACAGCTGACCAG
>CAZXVN010000349.1:0-3743 GCA_964643945.1 uncultured Lentisphaeraceae bacterium
GGCCGCGTTGAACACGTTGCTCACCGACGCCAACATGTGCGCCAGAGGAACCAGCGTCGGATGGACGCGCACCTCGACCTCGTCGCCGTCGCGCCTCACCACCGCCAGCAGCTTGATGCGATAGCCGAACTCGGCCGCGTACTGCACGTCCAAGCCGGCCAAGTTGCGGATGCCCTCGACCAGCACCTTCTCCATCGGCACATGAAAACCGTACGCCAGTGAAGCCAGGATAATCGCCTTGTGCGCCGTGTCGTACCCGTCGATGTCCAGGCTGGGCTCGACTTCGGCATACCCGGCCTCCTGCGCCGCCTGCAACACCTCGCCGAAGGGCAGCCCCTCGTTCTCCATGCGCGTCAGGATGTAGTTGCAGGTGCCGTTCAGAATCCCGTGGATACTCTGGATCTCGTTGCCGGCCAACCCCTCGCGCAACACGCGGATAATCGGGATGCCGCCGCCCACACTCCCGCCAAAATAGATGTCCACGCCGTTGCGCTCGGCCGTCCCGAAAATCTCTTCGCCGGACTCGGCCAGCAGTTTCTTGTTCGCCGTGACGACCGCCTTGCCCGCGTTCAGCGCGGCCAACACGAATTTTTTGGCGGCCCCTGTGCCGCCGATCAATTCAACGATGATCGGAATCTCAGGGTCGTGGATCACCGCCAGCGCATCTGTCGTCAACTGCGCCGGGTCCACCGCCACGCCACGATTCGTCAAAATGTCGACGTCCGCGACCTTCTTGAGCACCACATCCACGCCTAGACGTTGCGCCATCACCTGACGGTTGCGCCGCAACCCGTCCACGACGCCCGCGCCCACGGTCCCGAAACCTAAGAGTCCCACACCGATCTGCTTCATTAACCACCCGGCTTTCCTGCCTCTCTGTTTAAAAGAGAAGGGGTTAGTGTAGTAGAAACAGGGGCCTCCTTACAAGCCCGCAAAAAACTCACGCACCTCCTGTTTCCCTTTGCGTTTCCTCGCGCAACAGGCCGCCGCCAGATAGACCAGCACGGCGATCTCGACGATCGTCGCGCCGGGTGGCCAACCGGGCGCGTAGCTCACCGCCAGCCCGAGCAGACTCACCCCGATCCCGATGCCCACCGCCGCCGCCATCATCCGGTCCAGCCGCCGCGTCAGCAGCCCCGCCGCCGCCGCCGGCAGCGTCAACAGCGCGATCGCCAGCACGATGCCCACCACTCGCACCAAGACCACCACGGTCAACGCGGTCAGCACATGGTAAACCCCCTCGTAAACCGCCGTGTTCACCCCTCGGAGCCGAGCCAGCTCCTCGTTGAACGCGATGGCCAAGAACCGGTTGTAACAGACCACCATCACCCCGAGGACGCACACATCCATCGCCGCCATCCATGCCAGATCCGTCCCCGAAACCAGAAGGATCGAGCCGAAGAGGTAGCTCATCAGGTCGTCCTGATATCCCGGCGTGGCCGCCACAAAGGAGACGCCCAGCGCCATGCCGCCGGTCCAGACCGCGCTCAGCACCGTGTCGGCCCGGTGCTTGCCGCGGGCCGTCAGCCGCGCCGTCAGCAGGGCCACCCCCACCGCCACCCCCACCGCGCCCATCATGGGCGTCAGCCCGTCGAAACCGAAGCGCCGCTGCAAAAGCCGCGCCAGCCCTAATCCCGCCAGGAGGCTGTGCGACACCGCGCCCGCCAGATACGTCGAACGGCGCACCACCACCAGGCTTCCGGCGAGTCCCGCCGCGACCGATACCAGCACCGCCGCCGCAACGGCGTTCACCAGAAAGGGGTAGCTCAAAAGGTCTTTGAAAAAAATCAGCAAACGCCTCCCCTTGTTCGCTATCGGATGTTCATGTCCCGCACCCGTGATGCGGCGCGTCCAGCGCCGTCGAGGGATCCATCACGTGGCAGTCGGCGTCGTGGCGAATCGTGGTCAAGCTGCCGCCGAACGCCTCGGTGAAGGTCTCCGACGCCACCTCGCCGATCGCTTGTAAGCCCGCCGTCCGGTTCACACAGAGCACGTGGGTCGCATGGCCCGTCACCACGCTCAGGTTGTGCGACACCATCATCACGGTCACTTCTGACGTGAGCGCCTTGAAAAGCTCGTACAGGTAGCTGGTGTGTTCGGGATCCACATTCGCCACGGGCTCGTCGAGCAAAAGCAGTTCCGAACCGCCCGCCAAGGCCTGCGCAATCAGGACCCGCTGCCGCTCGCCACCGGAGAGTTCCGCGAAAAACCGCCGCTCAAAACCCGCCAAGCCCACCCGCTCCAACGCGTCACGCACGGCCCCGTGATCCGCCCGCCCATAATGCCCGAACCGGCTCTTGGCCACGCGGCCCATCAACACCGCCTCGCTTACGGAAACCGGGAAACGCGGGTCGAACGGCACGACCTGCGGCACGTAGCCAATCCGCACCCGCGTCTCGAGAGGGGCCCCGCCTAAGACGCGGATCGTGCCGAAACGCGGGGCGAGTTCTCCCAGCAAGAGCTTCAGCAGCGTCGTTTTGCCGCCCCCGTTGGGGCCAACCACAGCCACCAGCGATTTCTGCCCGATCTGGAACGAGACGTTGTGCAACACCTCCTGCCCGTTGTACGCGAAGCAGACGTTGCTGACCTCGATCGCGGGGTCAGCCCCCCGTGTGCGTTCACCGGACATCGCCACCTGCCAGTTTCTCTGCCACGTCGCGCATCAGCGCGGGCCAGTCCTCTTGTAACGGGTCAATCATCTCCAACCGCACGCCCAGCTGCTGCGCCAAGGTCTGCGCGGGGCGCTTGTCATACTGCGGTTCGGCGCAAACCACCTTCACGCCGGCGGCCCGCGCCTGACCGATCACCTCGGCTAAATGTTTGGCGACAGGCGCCTTGCCGTCCTGCTCAATCACCAGGAGCGTCAACCCATAATCCGCCGCGAAATAGCTCCACGACGGGTGATAAGCCACCCACATCTTCATGCGCAAGGAGGCGAGCTTTTCGCGTACCGTCGCATCCACCGCCTGAATTTCGGCCACGGCGGCCTGAAGATTCTCAGCCAGCGCCGCACGTTGTTGCGGCAGCACCTGACCCAACGCGGTCACTGTATTAGAAGCCATCGCACACATCAACCGCGGCGACAGCCAGATATGCGGGTCGCCGCCTGCACGGCAAGCCTCTCCTGCCTCAAGATCGTGCGCGGCCTCCGCACGCTTCGCGATCCCCGCATCCATGCCCACGACCTTGAGGGCCGCGTTCAGGCCGCCCGCACGCCTGGCCAGCGCCAGCTCGAACGGCATTCCGAGCGTGAGATAGAGCGAGGCCCCGAACAGTTTTTTTGCTTGGCGTGCGGCAGGTTCGAAGGTGTGCGGGTTCGCGCCGGGGGTCAGCAACGTCTGAACCTCAACCCGGTCTCCCGCCAGACGCTTCACCAGCCACGCCTGCGGAGGGATCGAAACAAACACGACCGGCTTCTCACCGGCCCCGGCCGTCAGAGCGAGAAAACACAAGCAGCTATAGAAAAACACTCGCATTCCGAGTTTCCGGCTTCCCACCCCTCTTCACTCTTACGCCCGGCTCAGCTCCGCGCTGCGTGCGGCAGCCGCAGCCAACGTTTTGAAGATCGCCGCCTGGACCGACGACTTTTCCAGCACCGTCAGACCCGCAGCCGTCGTCCCTTTGGGAGAGGCTACCGCCTGAATGAAATCGCCCGCGCCGATCCCCGTGTTCTGGAGATAGATGCCGGTGCCGATCATCGTCTGCTCGGCCAGTAGCCGCGCCGCGTCCTTCGGCAGCCCCAG
>CAZXVN010000350.1:0-4156 GCA_964643945.1 uncultured Lentisphaeraceae bacterium
GACGGCGTTTCAAAGGGAGCGGTTTCCAGTTACACTTTCACCAACGTGACCGCCAACCATTCCATCGCGGCGGCGTTCAGCAACGCGCCGGCGCCGGTTCAGGCCGGGACCGCTATCAGCGTCAACTTCGATGCCCAGAGTTCCACGCCGCCCGTGACGGCCGGCGGCCTGGCCGGCGTCGTGGCGGTCAGCAATTGGAACAATGTCGCGGCCATCAGCAATCTTACTTTTCCAACTAACCCGACCAACACCTTCCATGACAGCGCCGGCGTGGATGTCCCCGGGTTTTCCATCTCCCTTTCGACCGCTTCCGGCAATTCATGGAACACCGGCGGGACCCCGGATCAGCTTCTTTATGGGGATTGGGCGTTGTCCGGCGGCGGGACCATCGCCCTTTCGGGGATTCCTTATCCCAATTATGAGGTGTACGTGTATTTCATGGGGTTTAGCGGTGATGACACCGTCGATTACATAATCGGCAATGTCACCAATACGTTGGTGGAGGCTGGTGGTTTTCCTTGGAGTTTCACCTCTTTTGTCCAGAACCAGAACTATGTGAAATTTGCCGGGCTGACCGGGAGCAGCAAGGTTCTGACGGTGACGGGGGTGTCGGGCTGGGAATACGGCGTGTCGGCCTTCCAGATTGTCGGCGTCGTTGTGACCCCGCCCGCGCTGATGATGGCGTCTGGCGACGCTGGCGGCCTGGACCTCACCTGGCCCGACACTTTCACCGGCCGCCTGCTGTGGTCGCCGACGCTCGGCCCGGGCGCCGATTGGAAGCCGGTGCAAGAGGCTCCCGCGCATGTCGGCGGGTATTACAAGTTTACGGTGATTCCGGGCGCGGGCACGGCCTTCTTCGGACTGGGGCCTTAATCGCCGGTCAGCAACAACGGGGTGTGAACGGAGGAGAATCCGCAGGAGAGGCACATGACAATGAAACTGACGGCATTCTTATTTTTAACCGCACTGGGCGCGGCGGCGCAAGAGGCGGCGACGGTCCAGTACAAGGCCGACCCTTCCAAAGTGGAAAACGCCGTGGACGTCAAAATCTACGGGCAGTTTCTGGAGCACATCTTCAACTCGGTGCACGGCGGGCTGTGGGGCGACCTGATCCTCAATCCGTCGCTGGAGGCGCAGGGCGGCGGCGGGTGGCTGATCGAGGACAACACCGTCCTGAGCAGCAAGCCGGTCACCGACCGGAGGCTGGTCTTCGGCGACGCCAAGTGGGGCGACTGCGAGCTGACGCTGGAGGCACGCAAGATCGAAGGCGCGGAAGGCTTTATCGTGATGTTCCGCGTGGCCGACCCCGGGCGTTTCTACTGGGTGAACTTCGGCGGCTGGGGCAACCGCGAGCACGCGGTCCAGAAAAACGGCGGCGCGCTGGGCAAGCATGTGGAGGGCACGATCGAGCGCGGCAAATGGTACAAAGTGCGGATCCGCTGCGAAGGGCCGCGCATTCAGGCGTTTCTAAATGACCAGCGCGTGCTGGACGAGACCGACGCGCGCGGGCCGATCCTCGCGGGTGCGGTGGGGTTGAACGGATGGAACACGAAGGTGCAGTTCCGCGCCATCAAGGTGACGGACCTGGCCGGCAAGACGCTGTTTGAAGGGCTGCCGCCGCGCAACGCGCTGGCTGTCGCGCCGACGTACTGGCGCTTCTTCGGCGGCGGCGATTTTTCAAATGACGCGAACGACGCTTTCAACAGCGGCACGTCGCTGCGCATCCGCAGCCGGCAGCCGGGGGGCGAGTCAGGTATCCGCCAGACGCCCCTGCTGATCCGCAAGGGCAAGCGCTACTCCGGCTCTCTGTATCTCAAGGGAGCGCCCGGGGCAAGCGTGAAGGTGCGGCTGGCGGATGAGGCGGGCGCGGAGCTGTTCGCTTCCGGCCTGCGCGACATCGGTCCGACGTGGAAGAGACAGGACTTTCGGTTCACGGCCGGCCGCACCGTGACGAACGCCGTTTTCGAGGTGGCGCTGGCCGGCGGCGGCGAGGTGTCGCTGGACATGCTCAGCCTCTTCCCGCAGAGCGCGCTGGACAGCGGCGGCTTCCGCCCCGACGTGCTGCAGGCGATCAAGGAGCTGCAGCCGGCCACGATCCGCTATCCGGGCGGATGCTTCGCTTCGGCGTACCGCTGGAAAGACGGGATCGGTCCGCATGAGGGGCGCACGTACTTTCCCAACGTGATCTGGGACGACCAGGACCCCAACCAGATGGGCACGGACGAGTTCATGGACCTGTGCAGGCGCGTGGGCGCGGAGCCGGTCCTGCCGGTGAACATGAACCTGAGCGTGCAGGAGGCGCTGGACTGGCTGGAGTATTGCAACGGCGACGCGGGCACGAAGTGGGGTGCCCTGCGCGCGAAGAACGGACACCCCGCGCCGTACAACGTGAAGCTGTGGGAGATCGACAACGAGACCTGGGGCATGGGGCCCGAGCGCTACGGCGAGGTGGTGACTACGTTCAGCAAGGCCCTGCGCGGCAAGGACCCTTCCCTCAAGGTCATCGCCTGCGGCGGCTACGGCTACGACGATGGCAAGGGCAGCTCGAACGGCTGGAACAAGAAGCTGCTGGCGGCGTGCGCCAAGGACTTCGACTACCTGAGCATCCACTACTACAACGGCATCTGCTACGGGCAGGATTATGTGGATGACCCGCGCCGCTACGAGGCCTACATGCGCGATGAGATCGGGAAGTTGATCCAGGAGTCGGCCAACCCCGCGATCCGCATCTACTGCTCGGAGTGGGGCATGATGAACGACGAGTGGCGCTCCGGACTGTACACGGGCGGCATCCTCAACGCCTTCGAGCGGCAGAGTGGGCTGGTGCCGATGAGCTGTCCGGCGGTGTGGCTGCAGACCGTGTCGGCGAACCGGCCGCGTCCGCGCTGGACCAGCTGCCTGATCCTGTTCGACCACGCGGCCTGCTACGGCGCGCCCACCTGGGTGGTGGAGAAGCTGTGGCGGGAGCACTTCGCGCCCAAGCGCGTGCGCCTCGAAGGGCCGGAGCAGCCTCTCAACAGCGTGGCGACGCTCAGCGAGGACGGCAAGAACCTTTACCTGAAAACGGTGAACCCGACGAAACAGGCGGTCACGGTCAGCCTGTCGGTGCCCGGTGCCTTCGCGAAAGGAAAAGCCGAACTTCTGGTGGTGGACGGGCTGGAGAACGACCGCAACAGCCTTGATGAGCCGGCGAAGCTGGCGCCGAAGGCGCGCCCGGTGTCCGTGAGCGAGCCGGGCGTTTTACGGTTTACGCTGCCGGCGCTCTCGGCGGGCGTGCTGACCCTGAGCGCGAAATAGAAATGGGGTTTTGATAAAGTGAAATGGGGTTTTGCAAAGGTGAAAAAGATAGAAGAACGGATGGGAAAGCGGTTTAATAGAAATTGAAATGAACGTAAAGCAGAGCTTGGGTTACAAGGGTGCCCTGGTCGTGGCGCTGTGTGTGCCCGGGCTGGCCTTTGCCGACGTCTATGCCGAATATGAAAAGGCCGGGACGCGGAACGTGTATCATGACGACCCGTCGATCGAAAGCCGCCGTACAGAGCATTTCATGTTCCGGTTCGGCTCGCTGCGCAAAGAGGGCTTCCTGACAGAGCAGTTGTTTCAGGGCCAGATGCAGTTCATGGAAAACGTCTATGAGACGTGGAGAATCCTGGGGCTGAAGCCACTCGGCGGCACTACCAACACGCTCTACAAGGGCATCATCGAGCCCGCGCAGACCTGGCCCGGCGATACGCCGGGAACGGCGGTCGGATTCTCCGAGGGGCCCGGGGTGCCGGGCATCCACGTGCCGTGTAACTCGCTTGCGTATCAGGATCCCAACGGGTGTACGCCCCATGAGTTCGGCCACGGCTGGCAGAACCAGCATGCGAACCACATTGCCGGCGGACTTCCGGTGATCCAGCCGCAGGGCTTCACGGAATCGCTGGCGAACTGGATGATGCAGCAGCAGTTGGCGGGCTATCCGCAGGATTGGATCACCGTGGGCATGCCGGCGGGCCATGCCGCCGTCGGCTATAACAATTTGTCCCTCTTCAACTACTTCATGGAAGCACCCGGCTACGGAGCTAATTTCATTAACAAGCTGGTCTATGATCCCAATCTTAACACCGCTCCAGATTATCTTTCCGACGACATCATCCGCAAGGCCATCCGGGTG
>CAZXVN010000351.1:0-3202 GCA_964643945.1 uncultured Lentisphaeraceae bacterium
TGCGTCTGCCGAAAGCGCCGTCAAGGCCGACCCGAAGAAACCGTATGACACCTCGGCGTGGATCGGCGCAAACTACACGCCCGCCTACGCGGCCAACCAGATCCAGATGTGGCACGCGTTCAAGCCGGAGGCCATTGAGCGCGAACTGATCGCCGCCACGAATTATTTCGGCATCAACTCGCTGCGCGTCTACCTGCACAACATCGTCTTCGACACCGAGAAGGATCTCTTCTTAGCACGCATTGAGGAATTCTTGAAAATCTGCGATTGCCATGGCATCAAGCCGGGGTTCGTTTTCTTCGACGACTGCTGGAACCGTGCGGGCATCACCATCGACACGCCGCCGTCGGTGCCGGGCCGGCACAACGGGCGCTGGGCCGCGCTGCAGGACGCCGAGCGCAAGGACGAGAACCTGCCCAAGTTTAAGGCGTATGTCCAAGACATCGTCCGCCTCCACCGGGACGATCCGCGCGTGCGCTTCTGGGAGATTTACAACGAGCCGAACGGGCAGGACAAATTCTCGCTCAAGCTCCGCGAGCTGGGGTACGGCTGGGCCAAGGAGCTGAACCCCGTGCAGCCGGTCATCGCCTGCTGGGACGATCATTCCCAGACAGACATCGTCAACGCCCATAATTATTCCGCCGACTGGGCCGCTTGGGACCGCCAGGCGGACATGAACCCCGCCAAGGGCACGGTCTTCACAGAGGCCGGCGCGCGCTGGTTCGCCCCGCGTTCAAGCACGGGCGCGCCCGCAGAGGTCATGCACTGGCTTGAAAAGCGCAAGGCCGCCAACAAAACCGTTCCCGGCGTGTTCCTGTGCTGGGAGCTGATGGTCGGCAATTCGAATTGCCGCTGGTACTGGGGCACGCCGGACAACACGCCCGAGCCCACGGTCCCGTGGTGCGGCCTGCTGTGGCCGGACTGCACGCCGGTCTCGTATGCCGAGGCCGAGGCCGTGCGCCGCCATGCGACCGGCCGTTCCTCCGCGCTGTTGTTTGAAGACTTCCAAGGCAGCGCGCCGCCCGCGCCTGCCCCGGCCGGCTGGAGCATTTACGGCGCCGCCGCAGCGGCTGACTATCTGCCCTTGTCCGCGAACACCAAGATGGTCGCCGGTAAGGACGCGTGGGGCGATTACCAGATCGAGGTCGCCGCGATGCTCAAGGGCGACGGCGGCAATGCGGGCCTGATCCTGCGCGTCAGCAACCCCGGCCCCGGCGCGGACCAGATGCAGGGCTACTACGTGGGCTTCGACACCCGAACGCTGTATCTGGGCAAGATGAACAACAACTGGCAGCAGCTCGCGAGCTTTGACCTGACTCGCCTCCCCTGCAAGATCGAGCCCGGAGTCTGGAACCGCCTGCGCGTGGAGGCAAAAGGCAACCGGCTCAAAGTCTGGTTCAACCCGCTGGTCGGCGACCCCGGCCTGCGCATCGAGTACACCGACGCGCAGGCCCCTTTCCTGACAGGCAAAGTCGGCCTGAGAGCGCTCGGCACCGAGGCGTGGTTCGACGACCTCGTCGTGTTGCCGTAGGCTACAACCAGGGAGGCCAGCATGCGTTCACGTGAGTTATTACAGATAACAGCGGCCCTGGCGGCCGGGATTCTTGCGCAACCTCTGTGCGCGGCGGATTACCCGATTGCGCCTGTCCCGTTCACGGATGTTAGACTGACCGGCCCGTTCTGGGCCGGGCGGCAGGCGTCCAACCGCCTGGTGACCGTCGCGCACAATTTCAGCGAAATGGAGAAGCAGGGCTCGCTCGGCGCCTTCCGGATCCTTTCCGGCGACTCGTCCGAGAAGTATCACGGCTACATGTGGGGCGATTCGGATGTCTATAAAACCGTCGAGGGCGCGCTGTATGTTTTGCGCACGCAGCCCGACCCCGGGCTTGAAAAGAAACTCGAAGCGCTGATCTCACAGATCGAACGGTCACAGGCCAAGAGCGGTTTTCTTTTTCCGCATCTGCAAATCACTGAGCCCGGCTACGCGCTGTTTGAGCGCGAAACCAGCGGCACCTGCGAATCGTACAGCATGGGGCACCTGATGGAGTCGGCGGCCGAGCATTTCAGGACCACCGGACGCACAAACTATCTCGCCGTCGCCCGGCGTGCGGCAGACCTGATGGTCAACGTGAACAAGCAGGGCAAGTCGCTTCAGGTGTCCGGCCATCCGGAGGTCGAGATCGGGCTGGTCAAGCTCTTCAGGGCCACCGGCGATCCGGCCTACTTGGACTTGGCGCAGCGCCTCGTCGAAGGCTACAAGACGCACCTCAGCCTGTGGTCGCACGGCCAGCCGGCCATGGGAAACGAGGACGTGCTCGGGCACGCCGTGGCCGTGATGTATCTCTTTGCCGGCGCGTGCGATGTCGGCGTCCTGAGAAGCGACCCCGCCCTCATCGATTTACTCGAGAAAAAATGGGAGCGGATGGTCGGGCGGAAGATGTATGTCACCGGCGGCGTGGGGCACAGCCAGCGTTCAGAGGGCTTTTCCGAGGACTATGTTCTGCCTGACGAGCAATACGCCTATTGCGAGACGTGCTCGGCGATTGCCGACGTCTTGTGGTCGAGCCGCATGTTTCTCGTCAAAGGCGACGCCAAACACTACGATGTGATCGAGCGCGTGCTTTACAACTGCCTGTCATCCGGAGCGGGCCTGAGCGGCGACCGCTTCTTCTACGGTAATCCGCTCGCGGCCGACCGCGAGAAGCCGGTCAGCCGCTGGGCGTGGCACGGCTGCCCGTGCTGCCCCGCGAACCTGGTGCGGTTCTGGCCCAAGCTGTCCGAGTACTTTTTCGCGGTCGGCAAAGACGCGCTCTACGTCAACCTCTTCGCGGCGTGCGAGGCAAACGCCACGGTCGCGGGCGTGAACGTCAAGGTGCGCCAGACGACCGGCTATCCGCGGGATGGCCGCGTGCGCGTGGACGTGGCGCCCGAAAAGCCGCAGGCTTTTACGCTGCGCCTCCGCATCCCCGGTTGGGCCGATGGCCGGCCTTTGCCGTCTGACCTTTACCGCTACCTTGACCCGGCTGGCGAGAAGGTGGCGCTGACGCTGAACGGGGCGGCCATCGACGCGCCGCGCGAAAAGGGCTACGCCGTGATCACGCGCACCTGGAAAGCGGGCGATTGCGTGGAGGTCGTGCTGCCCATGCCGGTCCGCAAGGTCGTTGCGCATGCGAAGGTGGCGGCCGCAAAAGACAAAGTCGCT
>CAZXVN010000352.1:0-5621 GCA_964643945.1 uncultured Lentisphaeraceae bacterium
TGGTTACCGCCACCGACCGAGCCGGCCAGCGTCGAAAACTTCATGCCGCAGGGCGTCATTCCACTGAATTCGCGGTTGACGATCATGAATCCGTTGGCCTCCGGGATCAACGCCAGGATACACTCGAAACAGCCGCACGAGGTCATGGGGTCTTCCATCAGCGAGTACAGACTGACCTTCTCAATGGTCCGGTTGGAGCTCCGGTACACCAGATCGTTGACCTCCTGCCACTGTCCTTTGGCTGCGTCGATGACATGTGTTTTCTTGATGGGCTGATTGCCGCCGGTGGGGTCAATCTCGTAACCCACCTTGCCGTCCAGCCAGCTCACCGCCCCGCAGAGTCCGAGACGCTCCGGGCTGATGACGCAGATGTGGTTCGGGGCAAACGACTGGCAGAGGGCGCACGAGTAGAACACATCGACGCTTTCGTCGGTCATGCCGAGAATGCGCTCGTCGCGCTGCGCATAGGACTTGCGGGCTTCCTGCACCGCCACCTCAACCTGAGCCTGATCGGTGATGATCTTGACTTGCACCTTGTCCACGATCTTGCTGTAAAGGTTGTGGATCTGGGCGTGGATCATGGTGCCGAAATGCTTCAGCCGGAATCCGCTGGCGTAGGCTTCCTTGCTGATCCGGATCCAGATGATGTCGCGCTGGCTCATGTGGAAGACGCCCATCGCGTAGTTGAGGAAGTCATGGATCTTCCGTTCGATGAGGGGCTCGAAATCGCTGTGCATCGCTCGGCCGGCAATTTCCACCACGATGCCAAGGGGCATGGCCCCGCCCACCTTGACGGTGTCGATATCCGGGCCGATCAGCTCAATCTTGCCGTCCTCAACCTTGTCCATTTCCTTCATGTGCACGAACTCAAACCCGGTGGAGTATTTTCCGCCGAATTCCACATGCGTATCCTCGCGCCGCACCCGCTCGCCTTCGAAGGCGGCAGAGTAGGAGACGGGGATGTCGAGCTGGGATACGGAGACCTTGACGCCGCGCACTTCAATACAGCGGGGCACGAGGTTTTCATGGTTAAGCTCATGGACAACATGCTCGTAGGTGCAGATGCCGGTGGGCTTGATTTCCGGAATATCCGTGTCGGCGATAATCGGGAAGCCCATATTGATCGCGCCGGCGCCGGTGGCGTACTTGATGTCGTCGACCTCGCCGAGGGTTACGCCGAAGGCAAACACGCGGTTCTTGCAGTATTCCAGGCACTTGCGGGCCTGTCCGGCTTTCAGGCCTCCGAATGTCAGCGCGCCGCGGATGGCCCAGTTGAGCGCATAGATGCCGCTGACCGTGTCCCGGCCGTACGGCACAATGTAAGAGTCCCAGCCCATCTGGACTTTCTTCTCCATGAGCTGGTCGATAATGCTCACCCCGTTTGTGGAGGAGCCCACGAACACCATGATGCTGCGCTTCTGAAATTCCCGCACGATTCTCACGGCCGTATCGCTATCCGGCGCGGCCCCGAGGATCGCGGCGAACCCGGGCATGCGGCCGTCCACCAACTGGATGCCCAGCGTGCGGAGAATGGTGTCCGAGAAGAACCCGTTGCAGTCGGGCTGCGGCTCCTGCGCATAGAGGTAGCGCAAAACCATGATGACTTCCTCCGACAACAGCGTGGCGATGCCGGCATCCAGCGCCGTGCCCAGATAGGGGAACCACAGGTTGTCGGCGGGTGCTGGGCCCAGCAGCTCGCACGCATGTTTCAGGATCGGCTTTAGCTCACCGACGGTTTTCACCTCTAAGCCCATCAATGCGTTAGCCATAGGCAGGTAGTAAGCCGTATCGGGAAACGCGATCGGCGTCTGCTCGCCCTTCTCTTGTCTGGCTTTCTCGTAGAAGGCCTCGGCCTCGGCGTAGATTTTGTGGCCGCCACGAATGGCGGCGCTAGCTATAATTTTGGACATGAAGCGATTCCTCTCATTTCTTGTTGACTGACAAGCCCACATGCCCCCGAACATTTTGCGGTCTCGCGACGCCGACATGTGGGGCAGGTCGCAAGGGTTTCGTCAGACACCGCCGTGCGGCCGCTCAATCCCGTCACTTGCTTCTCCGTCGCGAAAGGGGTTGCGCACAGCCGACACGCAACCAGTGGCAGCTGAGTGTGCTGTTCCTGCATGATCCGCACAGGGCCGTCATCCGCCATGTGCAGGGCGCCAGTCGGACAGACATACACACATGCCCCGCATCCGATGCAGCGATCCGATTCCACGCCCAGCGGGCTGGTAACCGTGCGCCGGGCGCCTCTGTGGGCGTATCCGATGGCGGACTGCCCGATCACTTCCTTGCAGACACGCACGCACAGGCCGCACAGGATGCACCGCTCGTGCGCAACGTCGCCCTCCGGCAGACGAAAGCGCGGCTGGTCGGCGCCATACTCTTTGGCCAGCTTGCGAACCTGCGCAACCCGAGGGCATCGGGCGACCAGCAGCTCCAAAACCATGCGGCGCGTCTGCCGGACCCGTGCACTGTTGGTCTCCACGACATCGCCCTCGGCGGGCTGATAGACACAGGACACGACGAGTCTCGTCCGCCCGCCCCGCCGGACATCCACCACACACAGGCGGCAGGCGCCATAGGGCAGAACGGCCTTGTGATCGCACAACGTCGGTATGACAAAACCATTCCGTCGCGCTACGCGCAACAGGGTCTCCTCCGCGATGGCTTTCACAGAACGGCCGTCGATCATGACTGATATCTGTTCTTGATCGCCCATCGCGACTCTCCTTAAATCACTTCCACCGCTTCGAACTTGCACGCGTCCAAGCATGCTCCGCACTTAATACACCCCGACTGGTCGATGGCATGCCGCTTCTTCTTCTCGCCGGAAATCACCTTCTTGGGGCACTTCTTGGCGCACGCCGTGCAGCCGGTACATTTGTCCTCAAGGATTCTGAAAGTGATCAGCGCCTTACACACTTTGGCTGGGCACCGGTGATCCTGCACATGCGCACGGTACTCTTCGGCAAAATACCGCAACATGCTCAACACGGGGTTAGGCGCGGACCCGCCGAGCGCGCACAGCGAACCGTCTGCGGTGGTCTGGGCGAGTTCACTCAGCAGGTCGCTGTCGCCGTCCTTGCCCCGCCCTTGGCAGATGTCTGTCAGGATTTCCAGCATGCGGCCTACGCCCTCACGGCACGGCACGCATTTTCCGCAAGATTCGTCCTGCAGGAAAGCCAGGAAATACCGGGCCACGTCGACCATACAGGAGGTCTCGTCCATGACGATCAACCCGCCCGAGCCCATCATGGAGCCGGCTTCCGTCAACTCGTCGAACCCGATGGGAAGATCAAGCATGGACTCCGGCAGACAGCCCCCCGACGGTCCGCCCGTTTGAACGGCCTTGAACGCCTTGCCGTTCGGGACGCCGCCGCCGATATCGAAAATCAGTTCGCGGAGGGTCATGCCCATCGGCACTTCCGCCAGGCCGGTGTTGATCACCTTGCCGACAACCGAAAAAATCTTCGTGCCCTTCGACGTGCCGCTGCCGATCGCGGCGTACCACTCGGCGCCGCGCGTGATGATGATCGGAACATTGGCCCACGTCTCGACGTTGTTAAGGTTCGACGGTTTGCCCCAGAGCCCGCTTTCCACGGTGTGTATGTACTTGGCGCGCGGCTCGCCCGGTTTGCCCTCGAGAGACGCCATCAGGGCGGTGGATTCGCCGCACACGAACGCGCCGCCCCCTCTGGCCACGCGGATGTCGAAATCAAACCCCGAGCCGAGTATGTTGCGCCCCAGAAAGCCTTTTTCGCGGGCCTGCGCAACGGCTAAGTTGATGTGCTTGACCGCCAGAGGATACTCGTCCCTGACGTACACATAACCCTCGCTGGCCCCGATCGCAAAAGCCCCGATCAGCATCCCTTCGATCACCCGGTGCGGATTGCCTTCGAGCAGGCTGCGATCCATGTAGGCGCCGGGATCTCCCTCGTCAGCGTTACAGATCACGTACTTCGGGCTGCCGTGCGCTTTGCGGCAGGAGGTCCACTTGCGCCCAGTGGGAAAACCGCCGCCGCCCCGTCCACGCAACCCCGACCGGCTGATCTCGTCGATGATTGCCTCCGGCTGCATGTGGAGGGCCTTGGCGAACGCCTCGTACCCGTGGCAGCGCGACAGGTAGTGATCAATACGCGTCGGGGAGATGCGGCCATTGTCGCCAAGAACGATGCGCGTCTGCTTCGCGTAGAAGGGAATGTCCTCCTCGCGCACCTTCGGCTCGTTCGTCACCGGATCCCGGTAGAGCAGCGCCTCGATCACGCGGCCGCCGATGACCGTCTCGCGCACGATGGCGGGAACCGCCTGTAGGGTGACCTTCTGGTAGAAGATGTTCTCGGGCCGCACCACTACGATAGGTCCCCGATCACAGAATCCGTGGCAGCCACTCTGCACAAAGTCGACCTTCGCGCTCACGCCGAGACGGTCAAGTTCCTGCTTCATCGCCGTTGCCACCGTCTCGCAGCCGTAGGCCTGACACCCCGTGCCGCCGCAAACCACGACGCCGACCTGCTGCTCCATCAGGCGCGACACGTCGAGCGGCACTTCCTCCTTGGATTCCCCTGGGCCGTCTGCGGCAACCGGCGCCACCTGAGCATCCACGCTTTTCAGAAGTTTAGGCAGCATGGCCGGCGAAGCCTGATAGTAGCGGCCGTCGAGAACGACCACGGGCCCCAGCGCGCAGGCGCCGAGGCAATTCACGGTTTCAAGCGTAAACCGGCCATCTGAGGTGGTCTCTCCCGGCACCACGTCAAGCAGCCGCATCAGATCGTCGACAATACGCGGCGCCCCGCGAACATGACAGGCCGTCCCCGCGCAGACCTTGACGACATGCTGGCCCCGCGGCTTGAGGCTGAAGGCGGTGTAGAACGTCGCGACGTGGTAAACTTCCGAGAGGGGCACCGCGAGCCGGTCCGACACCCTCCGCAGGGCCTCCCCGGGGAGGTGGCCGAATTCCGCATTCACATCCTGCAACACGGCAATCAGCGCCGAGCGCCCGGGCTCGTGTCGGCCCAGCACCTTGTCCAGGGCAGCATCAATCTGGATGGTTGTCGGAAGGCTCATGGGACAAATTCCGTCGTGGCTCGATCAATCTGCAGCAGGTAGGCGCCCCGTTTCTCCCGCGTGACCTCGTCCAGGCTCTTGAACGCCAGGGCCTTCACCGGACACGACTCCACACAGGCGGGCAGCTCGCCCTGTTCGACCCGCTCAAAGCACTGGTCGCACTTGATGATGGCCCGCGAGAACCGATCCATACGGATCACTCCGAAGGGACAGGCCAATACACACGCCCGGCAACCCACACACAAGTCGTGGTCAATCAGCACGGGACTTTCCTGATCCGCGCGGTACAGCGCATGCGTCGGGCAGACGGCGACGCACGGCGCTTGCTCGCACTGCCGACACTGCAACGGCACGGCATAGCCGTCGCCTTGCTCGACGAAAACGCGCGCCATGGGGGTGGGCGTTTCGTGAACAGCCTCGGCCAGCTGCTTGGACCGCGAGTGCTCTACCGCGCACGCCAGTTCGCACGTTTTGCACCCCTGGCACCGCCCCAGATTGACAACAATCGCACCTTTCATGCCATTCAACTCCGTTCCGCTCTGCCCACCTTACTCGTT
>CAZXVN010000353.1:0-5384 GCA_964643945.1 uncultured Lentisphaeraceae bacterium
GAGAAAGAGAGTTTTAGCTACGGATTTCGCGGAGAGCGCGGAAGCGAGCAAGGAATAAACCCAACGCGGGCTCCGCCCGCAACCCAATCGGCGTCGGTATCGGAATCGGGATCGATTGTTCCTGTAGGGTCTGTCATTGTCTGATAACCGCGCAACTGCTTGCAAAGTCGATACCGATACCGATTCCGATACCGACCCCGAATCCTCGTCCTCGTCCTCGTCCTCGATCCGGTTCCGTTGGCCCTCCATTCCGAAAATCGAGGACGAGGACGATGACGATTCAACCCCCACGGATGAAACCCGGCCATGCACATCTGAGTCGCTTTTAAAAGCTGGCATTTTCCGTCACTGTTTCCTTTGCAAAGAAGAATCTCACGTTTCACGTAATCCGGTTAATCCTGCCAGAGAATTTCATGAACAGTGAGTCTGAGGCTGCAAAAAAAATCGGCCAAAAAATCATTTTATGGTTGCACACACATCAGGAAGTCTGATAATGTAATGAAACGGTTGTACAAGGTTGTACAAGGTTGTGCCGCCGGAGACGTAACAGAATCATAAAAGTCGGAGTTCTTATGAACATAATCAAGATGATCAAGAGCACCCGTGGTGCCTTGAAACGGTCAGCCCTCGGCTGGGCGGCTGTCGCGGTGTTGGGAATGGGGCTGACAGCGAATGCGCTAGTCACTGAGACCGCCGTATCTGCTAATTTCGACCAGGGCAGCACGGGCTATCAAGACGATGTCCCCGGCACGGAGGTGAACCTTCTGGCGGATCCAGGCACGACGCTGACGCTGTCCGGCGGGGCACCTGCCAACCCGCCCGACGGCGGAGGCGGGACGACCGAAAATTGGGCAGCGCTAACCGACGGCTCCTTTGGGTTGGTGCCACCGGGCGGCGGAGGCGGTCCGGGCGAAGTGTATATCGAGAACAACTGGATCCTCACCTACACCTTCGCGAGTCCCCAGACTATCGGCGACATTGATGTGTTCAGCGGGTGGGGTGACGGCGGGCGCAAGGATCCGAATGTTACGATCAAATACTCTACCGATGGCAGCAACTTCACAGATCTCCATACCATCAACTATGCAGCCGATGGCAATAGCGCTTGGGTGCACCTCACGGACATCGCGATTCCTGATGTTGTGGCCGTTCAGTTCGCATTTGGCGTACAGCAGAATGATGGCGTCGGGTATCCCGAATTATCCGTGAAATCGGGAGTGCCTCCTGGACCGCCAGCGGCGCCCACGGGGCTGGCGGCCAGCCCCTTGCACCATGGCGTCCGCTTGGACTGGACGGCACCGATTGGAGCCACGGGCTACAAGGTGTACCGTGGAACAGAGACCGGCGTGTATGACCCGACAGCGATCGCGACAACGACCTCAGTCACCTATCAGGACAAGGATCCGGCTTTGGTCGACGGAACGACCTATTACTATGTGGTCAAAGGTACGAATACCTTTGGCGAGGGCAATGCTTCCGACGAGGCCTTCGCGTCACCCTCTGCGGATCCAGTCGATCAGACCATCACCTTCGGGGCGTTGCCGGCCAAGACGTATGGGAATGCGAACTTTGATCTAACGGCCACGGCCAGCTCGGAGTTGGCGGTGGTTTTTACAAGTTTGAATTTAGATGTGGCGACCGTGTCGGGCAACACCGTGACGATCCAGAAGGCGGGAACCGCGACGATCAGGGCATCCCAAGGCGGCAACGGTGATTTCAATGCGGCCACACCCGTGGACCAGGTGTTGACGGTGTCCATGGCGGACCAGACGATCACCTTCACCTTGGGATTGGCGCTGGTGAAGCAGGTGAATGCTGCTCCGTTCCCCGATACGGCAACAGGGGGCGCATCCGGCAATCCGGTCACCTACTTAAGCAGCAATGAAGGTGTGGCGACGGTGAATTCCAGTGGCCTGATCACCATTGTGGGTCTGGGCGTGACCCAGATTCGGGCCAACCAGCTCGGTGTTCTCGAGTACTATAACGCTGCTCCTGAAGTGACGCAGTCGATCACGGTCATCCCGCCGCTGGCGATGCCCGTCAGTGAAGGTGTGGTCTGCTGGTTCGATGCGTCCGTCGGCATCATGGAGGACGAAAACGGGGTGCTGACTTGGGATGACCAATCGGGCCTGGGGCATCACGCCACCCGCGCCAGCGGCACGCCAACCCGGGTTGCTGACCAACTCAACGGCCAACCGGCGGTTCAATTCAGGCAGGATCATTTCAATCTTGCCGAGCCGATGTTCACCGCACAGCAATACTTGGTGCTCAAATCGCCGGGCATCTATTGGACCGGCGGCGGAACGTTCATGGGACCGTCAAATGTCCGGATCTATGATATGTTTGGGGGTGGCGAATGGGGCGGCTCTCCGGGCAATTGGGGTGGTTTCTGGACTGACCCGGCGCCATTTGCCGTTGCCAGGAATGGATTTCCTGTCGATCCTCACTTTGGCAATAATTTTGGATACCCCCTCAACCCCATCAACGAATACATGCTTCTCAAGATTAACGTCAACACCACCCAATATGCAGCGAATGGTGCTGGGGATCCGCAGTCCTACCAGTTGGGGCGGTCGGCGGACGCGGGCTATGTTGATTTCGACGTATGCGAAATCATCGCTTATGACCATGTGCTATCAACCGGCGATGAAAAGTTGTTAACCGCCTACCTTGGGAGCAAGTTTGGGCTGCCGGTCGCAGCAGGATGGACGCAGACGGCCCTGGATGTTTCAGCTTCAGGGACTGGGGCGGAGATTCTTAATGACGGCAAATTCATCGAAGCCAACCACTTGGGGTCCTCCCCGGCCAACCCTGCGGTGCTCGCTAACGGTTTGACCTTTGGCATCTCGACTGATCGTTTGATCCGTCCCAATGGGCCGAACTTCCAGGCTGAATGGGAGTACAACGGGTCACAGACTTACCAGACAGGCTGGAGTCACGGTGCAAGCGACAGTCGTGGAATCGCCGATGCGATCACCGATTCGGGCTTTAAGGACCTGATGCGCAGTGTGTGGTGGGTCAATTACTCCGGGTCCAGATCTGACATGGAAATCACCGGCCTTACTGTCGGCAACACCTACCGTCTGCAACTGATCTCGGAGAATCCCCAGTCGGGAACGGTATCCGTGGAAGGAAGTTGGCCGTATCCCTGGATGACAGGTGCTCCTTCGGTGCTGTCCATTACCTGGGTTGCCACGGATGACACGCTGAACATGCAATACTCCAAGCGCGTGAGTCATCGCAACACTGGTGAAGGGCAGGGTGGGGAGGTTATGATCAACGGCTACGCCCTGCACGACATTACGCCGATACCTCCCGGCACGGTCATCATGATCCGGTAGGCTAGTGGAGTGTTTCATTCTTGCCACGCCCTGGCCCGCGTAACAGCGGGTTGGGGCGTGGCCTTTTTTAGTCTCGGAAAGCGCGCGTCCGGGACGTCCACGCGTACTGAGGCGGCAAAGGCGGAAAGTAGGGCGGGACGTCCCGGACCGCCCTCCCGCCAGCAATTCTCAATATGGCACAACGGCGTTTCGAGAATGCCCTTACGGGCACACTACGAACGGGTTTCCGATGGATTTCTCTCGTTTGTAGTGACTCCGCAAGGCGGTTCCCGGCCATAATCAGGAATCCCCCTCCGCGCATTCCGCGCACTCCGTAGCTGGCAGTTTTTGTCACCACGAAACAGGCTGGGCAACGCATGACCGCAGCCATCGTTCTGACCGCAACTGGGAGTGGAACAAGGAGCTACGGATTTCGCGGAGCACGCGGAAGGGTTTCTTGGACAGGGTTCAGTGTGGGTTCGCCCAGCAATCCCCTCCGCGCATTCCGCGAAATCCGTAGCTGGCAGTTTCTGTCACTGTTTCCTTCGCGTCGATACAGGAACTGAACGAGACGATCAGGGAATTTCTTTTGACATGCAACTCGTGTAGTCAGTCGTGCCGGCGGCGTACCCGCCGAGTGAGAGAAATCTTTTTACCGCAGAGAAAGAGAGTTTTAGCTACGGATTTCGCGGAATGCGCGGAAGGGTTTCTTGGATAGGGTTCAGTGTGAGCCGCGCAGGGATTTCCCCTCCGCGCATTCCGCGCACTCCGTAGCTGGCAGTTTTCGTCACGGTTTCATGCGCGTCGATAACAGACAATGACAGACCATCCAGGAACAATCGATCCCGTTTCCGATACCGATACCGACGCCGATTGGGTTGCGGGCTCCGCCCGCGTTAGGGAATACGATGACGATGGGTATCCTCATCGGAACTGCCATGCGCCCGCCGTGCGGGGCTCTTCGATTCGGTGGCCACCGGACGGTCTCGTACAGCCCCTTTGAACTTGGGGGTCAGACGGAAACCAGCAATTCTTCTATGGCATAACGGCGTTTCGAGAATGCCCTTACGGGCACACTTTGGCGGACGGTCACCCCAGCCGGTTCAAGGAGCCGGCAAAATAGAGGGGAATGAAACGTAACCGCTGTTCAGGCAGTTCCGCAAAGGGTGCGCAGGAAAAGACGATGCCGTCGCGGCAACCGGGATGCTCTTTGAGGAGCTGGTGGAGGCTCTTCAGGCTGCCGGCACTCCCGCTCTTGACTTCAATCGGCTGGATGCCGTTGTGCAGTTCCACCAGATAATCCACCTCGGCCGTGCTGTTCTTGGACTCGCGTTTCCACCAGTGAGGCTCGCCGCCTGGCAGGGACGCGGCGACTTCCTGCCCGACAAACTGTTCGGCAAGGGCTCCCCGATAGATGGCCAACAGATCCTGCTGCGCCCATTCATCGGCGGCCGTGCGGTTGCATACCGACTGCATCAGCCCGATGTCGCCCAGAAGCGTTTTGAGACGAGGTGTCGCCCCACAGCTCAAGGGGAGACCGTCCGCCGAGGCGGCGTAGACGGGACGCAGGAGCCGCGCCGTCGAAAGGACATGGAAGGCTTTCTTATTCGTGGTTCCCGAGTAATCTTGGGCCAGACGGGCATAGGCGATTTGACCGCCCACGGCCTTTGCCGCGTTTTCCCAGACCGTTTCCAGACAGTGGCGGTCGACCCTCGGGGTATATTTGGAAAAGTCCTGCCGAAAGGCGGACAGCAGATTGTCCTGCTCGGCACGGACATCCAGAATGCTTTGCGTGGCCACCCAGGTTTGGACGCATTTAGGCATGCCGCCTGTCATCCAGTAGCGGCGCAGCTCTTGCAGAAGAACGTCGTGGATGGCGGGGGAAACGCGGCCGGGCGGCTCCATGAGCAGCCCGGCCATGGCCCCATGCCCGGTCGCGAGCAGATACTCGCCGAACGTCATCGGGAAAAGATCAAGAAACTGGACGCGCCCGACCGGGAAGGAAATGCTTTCCAAGGCGAAATCCAGAAGCGAGCCGGCGGCGGCCACATGCAGCTCCGGCAG
>CAZXVN010000354.1:0-5035 GCA_964643945.1 uncultured Lentisphaeraceae bacterium
AGCCGTTCAGCGCGCAGGTCGCGCACCACATCAGGTTGGCCCGCACCGCGTAGTTTTCCGGATGCAACTTGACCTGCGGGGCCTCCTCGATCAACGTCAGCAAAATCGCCTCGGCCTGCCGCTCGGCCAGCGGCGCGCGCCCCGCGCTGCACATGTACTGCTCCATCACATGCGCAAAGGTGTCGACAATGCCGTTCTCGACCTGCCGGGCCGGCAGCGAGAAGGTGGTCTCGGGATCGAGGATCGAAAACTGCGGGTAGCAGTGCGGCGAGCCGAACGCCAGCTTCTCATGGGTCGAGTCGCGCGAGATCACCGCATAGGTGTTCATCTCCGAGCCGGTGGCGGGCAGCGTCAGCACCGAGCCCAGCGGCAGCGCGGCCGTCACGGGCTGGCGCCCTTCCATGATGTCCCACGGATCGCCCGCGCCATACAACGCCGCCACCGCGATGAACTTGGTCGCGTCCAGCACCGAGCCGCCGCCCGCCGCCAGCATGAAGCCCGCGCCCTCGGCCTTGGCCTGCGCCGCAGCCTGCATGCAGGTCTCATAGCGCGGATTGGGCTCGATCCCGCCGAACTCGGTCACCGCATGGCCCGACAGGGCACTGCGGACCTGGTCGTACACGCCGTTTTTCTTGATCGATCCGCCGCCGTAGGTCAGCATGACCTTCACATCACTCGGAATGAGCTTCTTCAGTTCTGCGATCATGCCCTTGCCGAACACGATCTTCACCGGATTATGGTACGTAAAGTTTGTCATAAGAGTCCTCTGTTTTCAGTTGTCTTTACCTTATCACCCTTCCGGGTGTTGTTCAACCGCAGAACGGACGTCAGAACAAACGTCGAGTTTCCGGCCAAAGCAAACCATGTCCGGTTCTCGCGCCCTTTTTCCAAATAGCAGACAGAGAGTGTTTGCAAGGGATGCGAACGGCTTGTATGCTAAGTGACGTCAAAGGAGAAGAAGGAATGAGGTTCTCTGTGTATGTAAAGTGTGTGTGGGCTGGTCTTGCTCCCTTTCAGGAGAAACTACGGTTATGAAATCGAAATCGCCGATGCCGGCAGGCTGTCCGCTCGCTTCTGCCCGCAGGTCACTACGGCTGAACCTGTGCGGTCTTGTGCTGGCTGTTGCCTCCTCTGGCCTGGCAGAAAACTGGCCTTCCTGGAGAGGCCCGCGCGGAGACGGAACCAGCCTTGAAACGGGCGTTCCTGTCAAGTGGAGCGCCACCGAGAATGTCATATGGAAAACCGAACTGCCGGGCATCGGGCACGCCGCGCCGATTGTCTGGGGCGACCGGGTCTTTACCGTGACGGCTCTGCCGGAAAGTCTGGAGCGTGTCCTGCTCTGCCTGGACCGCAAGACCGGAAAGATCCTGTGGCAGAAGACGGTGCTGACGTCGCCGCTGGAGAAGAAGCACCGGGAGAACAGTTACGCGTCCGGCACGCCCGCCACCGATGGCCAGAAGGTGTTTGTCGCCTTCCTCGACGACACTTCAATTGTCGTCGCCGCGTATGATTTTACCGGAAAGCCGCTCTGGTCCGTCAAGCCCGGCACGTTTGCCAGCCAATGGGGCTTCGCCAGTTCGCCCCAGCTTTTCGAGGACAAGCTGATCATTGACTGCGACAGCAAGGACGAGAATTTTTTGGCCGCCCTGAGCATCGCCGACGGTCACACGCTCTGGAAGACGAAGCGTCCGAACCCGAGCCAGAGCTATGCCACGCCGCTGATCCGCAAAATGGCGGGGCGCGACCAGATCATCCAGCCCGGCGGAAACAGCGTGTCCAGTTACGACCCGAAGGACGGCAGCTGCCTGTGGACGGTTGACGGAAAGTTCTCGGATTATTTGGCCTCGCCTGCCTACAGCGAAAAGGCGGGGCTTGTTCTGGCCAGCAGCAGCTGGCCAGGCCGCATATTGGTGGCGGTCCGGCCGGGGGGCAGCGGCAATGTGACCACGACACAGGTGGCCTGGAGCACCGAGGAGGGCGCCCCGTATGTTCCGGCGCCGGTCGCGGCGGGCGGCTATTTCCTGACGTCCGCCATGGACAAGGCAGTCTGTTTCGAGGCCGCCACGGGAAAGGTGCTCTGGAAACAGGAGATCGGGCTGTGCCACGCCTCGCCGGTCGTTGCGAACGGGGCAGTCTATTTTCTCAATGATGAAGGCGTCATGAACGTGGTCAAGCCCGGCCCCGCGTTTGAGCTGATCTCCCGGAACGAACTGGGGGAGAAAACTTACGCGCAGCCCGCCATCAGTCAGGGACAGGTGTTCATACGCGGGTTCACGCATCTCTACTGCATCGGGGCCGCCGCGAAATAAGGGCCGCGAAATAAGGAACCAGCCGTGTTGCTTTCCGGGCGGGCGCTTTGGTAGACTACGCCCGCATGAATGCCTTTATCTTCGACATGGACGGCGTGCTCGCCGACAACTCGGACTTTCATGTGCAGGCCTGGACGGTTTACGCGCGGCAATTCGGACGGGAACTGACCGTCGACGAGATTAAGCGCCGGCTCGGTTTCAACAACCGCGAATACATGCGGTTCATCTTTGACCGCGAGCCGACCGACGCCGAGGTTTTCCAGTCCACCGTCGAGAAAGAGGCGCTCTACCGCGAGATCTATCATCCGCATCTGGTCACGCCACCCGGACTGGTTCCCCTGTTGGAGAGCGCCCGCCGCGAGGGTATCCTTTGCGGCGTCGCGACCTCTGCGCCGGAAGCAAACGTGCGCTTCGTGCTCGACGGCCTTGACATCCGCCACTACTTTGATGAAGTGGTGGACGCCGCATGTGTCAAGCACTGCAAGCCCGACCCGGAAATCTATCTGCTGGCCTCACAGCGTCTCGGTGTGCCGCCTGCGGCATGCATCGTGTTCGAGGATGCCATCGCCGGAATTCAGTCTGGCAACGCGGCGGGCATGCCCGTGATCGCGCTCACCACCTCGTACCCCGCCAACGTCCTCGCCGGACACAAGCCCGCGGCGATCATCTCATCCTTCTCCGCCCTTGCGGGCACCTGTCCCGCGGCGTCTCTGATCGAGTCCGCCACGGGCAAGAAGCTGTCGCTCAACGCATAGGCGACCTTCACACGATTGGTTTTCTGTCGTACGCACGACGACTTTTTCAATCGTACGCATCGGTTCGCACAACGACGTTAACGGACAGGATCGCGCGCCACTGGTCGTCCGAGACCTGCCAGAACCATTCGTTGTGGCCGACAGCAGGCACGCGCACCATGCGCTTACGGTCCGCATGCGGCAACCCCGCATACAAGGCCAGCGTGCATGACGCAGGCATAATCTCATCGTCTTCGGCCATGAGCAGGGTGACCGGGCCTTGATAACTTTTCAGGTAGGCCACACTGTCGTAGCGGTCGCGCAGAAAAAGCCGCACGGGCAGCCACGGATAATGATGCGCGGCCACCGATGTAAGCGTGTCCCAGGGTGTGGCCAGGATCACGGCATCGGCCTTCACTTCAGGATCGGCCGCCACCGAGGCCGCCACGCCGCTACCCAGCGACTCGCCGAGAATCACCAGACGCCCCGGATATTTTTGACGGACTAGCCGCGCCGTCGAGCGCCCGTCCTCGCGGAACGACGCCTCGCCCAATTTGCCGCTCCGTGCCGCATAGCCCGGATACTCGGCAAGAATCACGCGCCAGCCCAACTTCTGCAGCGTGTCGCAGTAGGATTCGCGCTCATGTGCCCCACCTGCGTTGCCGTGGAACACCAGCACCGTGCCGTTGGTCAGGGTCGCATCGGGGACCGTCGCTTTCACAACGCCGCGATAATCGACACCCCCCTGATCCGGCCAGCGCCCGACTTGATAGAACGCGAACGCCTTGAGCGCCGCAGCGTCTGTCAGATGCTCGGGAAAATAGAGTAGCCTGTGCTGCCACAGCGCCACCGCCAGACAAAACACACCATACGTTCCACCCGCCAGCAACAGCAAACTCTGCCATCCGGTCAGATTCATCGCACGTTTCTTTCCGTTATCTCGGTGAGCCATCACATAGAAACGTTATCACCCGCATTGCCCCGCGTCAATTCAAGCCGCTCAGGCGTTTTGTATTTGTCGTCCACCGCCGCACCCGCTAAACTTGCTCTCCATATATGACGACTTCTTTTCACGACGCGCTGAATGCGGTCTCGGGCTTTGTCTGGGGCTGGCCGCTGATGATCCTGCTGATCGGCACCGGCACGTGGTTCACCTTTCTTCTTCGCGGCCTGCAGTTCCGTATGCTGCCGCACGCCCTCTGTCTGGCCTTCGTCAAGCGCCGCGAGGCGACCGGCGAGGGCGACATCAGCCACTTCCAGGCGTTGATGACGGCCTTGGCTGCCACCGTCGGCACCGGCAACATCGTAGGCGTGGCCACCGCCATCGCCATCGGAGGACCCGGCGCGGTCTTCTGGTTGTGGCTGACCGGCCTCGTCGGCATGGTGACAAAATACTCTGAGGCCCTGCTTGCCGTAAAATTCCGCGTGACCGCCGCGAACGGCACCATGGCCGGCGGCCCCATGTACTACATCGAAAGAGGGCTCGGCCAGAAGTGGCTGGCGGTGATCTTTGCCTGCCTGACCGTGGTCGCAAGTTTCGGCATCGGGAACATGACGCAGGCCAACGCCGTGGCGGATGGCCTTTTCAACACGTATGGCATCAACCCGCGCGACACCGGTGCCGTGCTGACTGTCCTGTCGGGGCTGGTCCTGCTCTTCGGCATCAAGGGCATCGCGCGCTGCACCTCAGTGCTCGTGCCTTTCATGATCCTTTTTTATCTGGCTATCACCATCGGCGTATTGTGGTTGAACGCCAAGGCGATCCCTTCCGTCATCGCCCTGATCCTGCACCACGCCTTCACCCCGACAGCGGCGACAGGCGGCTTTGCCGGAGCCGTGCTCTCGCAGACCATCCGGGTAGGCCTCGCCCGCGGGCTGTTCTCCAATGAGTCGGGCCTCGGTTCGGCACCCATCGCGGCCGCCGCCGCACGAACCAGCCACCCGGTCGTGCAGGCGCTGGTGTCCATGACCCAGACCTTCATCGACACGATC
>CAZXVN010000355.1:0-2313 GCA_964643945.1 uncultured Lentisphaeraceae bacterium
AAATAAAAATATTTAGACGCTAAAAAATTACCACAAGCATATCTACTATGAGCCCGCTCAATATGGAAGTTTCGGGGGTTCGCGGATCCGGCGTGTACTCACGACGAAACCGCGAACCCCCAAAACTGACCCATTACAAAATAATTACCAGCAATTCTACTTTTGACTTTTTTTATTTTGTTGTTGTATAGTGCATGATTTATGCTCTATACTATCGACATGAACAAGAAAAAAGCATCACCTGCTGAAAAGCGCGACGCGTTGCTGGCCGAAATGGCATCGCTACGCGATCTGCTGAATGGCTCGCTCGTCCAGCGGTATTCAACCTGCTCGCGAAAGAGCTGCTCCTGCCACACGGGCAAGCGTCATGGGCCACGTCTGTATCTCGCTGTCACCGGGGATGACGGACAACACCAGACCTATATTCCGGCGACATGCGCCACCCGGGCAACGGAGGGCGTGGCGCAGGGCAAGCGCCTGCGGGCTATCGTGCGTGAAGTCACCGCACTGAACCTGCAACTGTTCCGAGGAAAACCAGCGGAGGCCGGCCGTGGGTAAGCCGGGCGGCGAGACCGCGACATCCTACAGGCGTTGCATCGGGTTTATCAGGGAGGCTGCTGCGGAGTTTCCCGACACGAGGACGGGGAGGAACATCCACCACACCATCCATGACGCGGTGATGTCAGCGTACGCCGTATTCTTCTTTCAGTCCCCGTCGTGGCTATCTTGCCAGAGAGCACTGCAGGACGAGAAGGGCAAAAGCAACGCCCTGACGCTCTTCGACATCAAGGCCATCCCAACGGATAACCACGTCAGGCGGCTGCTGGATCCGGCATCCCCGGAACTTCTCAACGGCACATTCAGAAAGCTACAGGAGGTCATGGACGGCAGTGGCGCGCTGGAGCGCTACCGCGTCCTCGGGGGGCGAATGCCCGTCGCCCTCGACGGGATGGATTTCCACAGCTCGCAGAAGATCTCGTGTCCGAACTGTCTGGTTGCCCGCCACCGGGACGGGCGCACGGTCTTCAGCCACAAGGCGGTCACACCCGTGATCGTGGCGCCTGGCATCCGGCAAGCCGTCCCGCTGCGCCCCGAGTTCGTCGTGCCACAGGACGGCGCGCAGAAGCAAGACTGCGAGATCAACGCCTCCAAGCGCTGGCTGGACGATATGGCGGTTTGGCTACGCAAGGCCCGCGCCGTCCTGCTCGGCGATGACCTGTACGCGCACGGGCCATTCTGCCGGAAAGTCCTGCTCCACGGCCTGCACTTCATATTTACCTGCCTGCGCGAATCCCACAAGGCCACTTACGAGTGGCTCGACCTTCTGAAGCCGTGCGACTTCCAGACCGTCAGCGAGACGCGCATGGACGGCGACAGGCGCAAACGGACGTGGGCCGTCCGCTTCGCGAAAGGCGTCCCCCTGTCGGGTGAAGACGGCGCACTCTGCGTGAACTGGCTCGAACTGACCGTGACCGACGCCAAGGGAAGACAGACCTACCGCAACTGCTGGGCGACCGACATGGACGTGGACGCCGGAAACGCTGTGGAAATGGCTGCGTGCGGCCGCGCCCGATGGGTCATCGAAAACGGCAACAACAACGTCCTCAAGACCAAGGGCTACCATCTGGACCACAACTTCGGACACGGCAAAAAACATCTGGCCAACACGTTGGCAGCCATCAACATCCTCGCGTTCCTGACGCATACCGTCCTCGAGCTCACTGAGCGGCATTACCGCTTGATCCGTGAACGCCTCGGCAGCCGTCGCGAGTTCTTCTTGCATCTCCACGTCCTGAGCGTCTACCACCTGTTCCAGTCGTGGGAAGACTTCGAGGACTTCATGATGAAGGCCCACGGGCTCGGCCCACATGCGCCGGCGGCCACGCCCGAACTGACGACCAAAGGCCTTCTCAGACGCAACACCAAACGCAAGAGCCGGTAGCCCTGTCACACAACAGCACTCTTCCGTTTCAGAGCGGAAGGGTCGTCTCACCTTGTACGCCGACGACGTTACCAGCGTAAGGGCTTGACTATGACAGTGCTTCGTCGGACATCAGTAGCGATGCAGAAACGTTTCTTGCGACCGTCTCACGTAGAAAACCATGCACCCAACAACAATCAGGCAAAAATTGGCGATGCATTTTGGTCAAAATTAGAATTGCTGGTAAAAATACGCTGTAGTGTTGACTAACACTGAAAACTTCTGCCATACTATTCACCACTTTTGCACCCGTGGTGGAATTGGCAGACACGTAAGATTCAGGTTCTTATGTCGCGAGACGTGGGGGTTCAAGTCCCTCCGGGTGCACCATA
>CAZXVN010000356.1:0-9413 GCA_964643945.1 uncultured Lentisphaeraceae bacterium
CCCAGCCCATGCGGAAACTGGCATAAAATGCAGGCTGTGTGGCTGGCAGCAGAGGTCAGCATTTCCAGCCTGTTGACAAAAGGCACACGCTGAGATACCCTTATGCCGTGAGTGAATTCGATTGGAGTGATGAAAAGAATGAAATGCTTGAACGCGCCCGCGGGGTGTGCTTCGAGGATGTGATCGTGTGCATCGAGAACGGAGGCGTTATCGATGTCATACGCCATCCCAACCGAGACCGTTACCCGAACCAGAACATCATCGTCCTCGACGCGGGTGGATATGTTTGGCTTGTCCCATACGTCAAGTCGCAAGGTGTGCGGTTCCTGAAGACCGTCATTCCAAGTCGCAAGGCAACCCGGGAGTACCTGTCATGAAAAAGAATCTGATGAAATTTGATGAAGAGGAAATCCAAATCCTGGAGGATTTCGAGCGAGGTGTTTTCAAACGTATCAGCGGTTTCGGGGCTGAGAAGAAGAATCTCGAAGCGGCGGCCCGCAACACCCTCCAAAAGGACAAGCGGATCAACATCCGCATTTCGTCCCGCGATCTCGAAGCGCTACAGATGCGGGCTGCCCGTGAGGGTGTCCCCTACCAAACCTACATTGCCAGCTCGTTGCACAAGCTGATTTCGGGCCGCATCAAAGAGGTAGTCTAATATTTGACCGCTTAGCGAACGGTTTTGTGTGAATTCTCAAAACCAGTGTCTCCCGCCAGAGGCCACCGCCCCCCTTCCCCCCGGTTTTGGGGCATCCCCCCTTGCTTCGCAACACCCCCAGCGCCCCCAGCGCTAGCGCAACGCCCCCGTTCCTCGATGATGTGCGCTGCCGCACCGAGTCCCCAAGCGGCACAGCCGGGCCCGGATGTTGAAGGCGGTGCCGGGCAACCCGCAGTGGTGATTCAAAGCTGGTGGCAACCGCCGTTCTCCTGTGTTGCAGGCGTGCGCCGGGCAACCCGCACCAGCCATTCAGGCGGGTGGCGCTGAGCCGTGGCAGTGTGCAAGTGGGCGCAGGTGCTGCCGAATGACATGCGGCAACCGCCGCGCTTTGACGACGGTGTAGCAACTTTGCGTGAAACGGTGAGCTGCTACACCAGCCACGCCCCGCAGGGTTGATGCGCAAGCGGATCGCCGCGTGAGACGCTCCGAGGTACTGGCAGTGCGGACGGGCTTTTTCACGGGCTGCGCCCGCCGCCGGGATACCGGCTGAAAAATCCAAGCCCACTCTGCCTGTACCCGCTTCGCTTTTTATGAGGTGGCGAAGCGCATAGGAGATCGAGCGCGGCTGAAGCTGTAGAGCCGCCTAGATCGGCGGCGTGTATCCTTTGCGCACAAAGCAGGAACTCTGGATCGAGCCGGGCAGATACCGTCAGCTCGCGGGCGGCAGCCGCCTTGAGCACTCTGTTCCGATGCGGCAGTTCCCGCCGATGTGCCATAATGTTTTCAGTTGACTCATTCGCAATTCGCGAATATCGTATAGGCATGTTGAAAGGACAAGACATAGTCATTCCCGCTGGAACGTAAGGGCGGGGTGTGCAGCGGTGTCCCCACCGCCCATGCGGCTCCCTGCGCTGAGGGTGTTTTCACAGGGGACGGGGAACCCCCGCCTGTATGGCCGGATGCCAAAGGCCACGTTCGGGGCCTTGGCGTGACCCCCCTTCACCGTGGTGTGCCCGCCGCAGCACAAAAGGATAAGCGGCTCTATGAGCTGCTGGCCCTTGCAGACCTCGGCCAGCAGTTTCTCGCGTTCCGGGCTTTCCGCTTCGAGCGTGTTGGCACGGGCCTTCAGTGCGGCCAAGGCGGCCTCCTCTTTCTTGAGGCTAGGACACCGAGGCAACGTCTTGAGATGTGCGATCAGCGCGCCCGTGCGGCGGATGACCGCGCCCGCCTCGTCCTTGTCGGCGGGGTCGGGCAAAGCGTTCCTGTCGAACACCTGGTCCGCCGGGGGCCATTTGTGAAGGTAGGGCTGTTTCTCTGCAGCCGGCAGCAGGGCCGGGCTCAAGAGTAGCGCGGCTGTTACCAACAGGCCTGTCGTCCATTTACTGTGCACCATTGTCCATCCTCTGTTTTGACTCACGCAACGCTCCGTTATAACGGAGATTAGTTATATTTGCCCTAAATCATCAGCGCCCCCACCAGGGAAGCGGCCAGCGATCCGTGCGGAACGGTGAAGCCGGCAGCCCGGCCTTGTTGTAGAGATTGCAGCCGCGCGGGTTCATGGAGAACGCGTAGCGCACGGCAACCGGTTCCGGAACATCCTTGCAGCTCACGAGCACCTCGCCGCCCTTGATCTTCGTATCGGCCCAGTACCATTTGCGGTCCGCCCCGGCGATGGCAAAGCGCGTCAGCTTGCCGTCCTTGATTTCCTTCACCGGCTCAAAATCATTCTTCTCTCCGACCATCAGGCCGGTTTCAGCGTAGTCAAAGGAAATGATGGCCTTGCGACCCTCGATCCGCATGGCCTTGAACAGCGGCCCGCTGGGCACAAGGCCCTTCAGGCCGTACTCGTTCTTCAGCGCCCAGAGTGAAAGCCGCTGGCCAATCTCCTGCTTGTTCTTCGGGTGCAGATCGCCATCCGTGATGTCCACCGTCACCGCCATGCCGGCATGCGGCAGCTCAGGCAAGGCTTTCAACTGGCCCATCCTGATTTTTCCGTAGCCGTGGCTGTTCACGCCTTCAGGACGGTCGTCCGGCTCGGTGAAATTGGCGAGTTGGATGTAGTAGAAAGGCAGATCGGGCCTGTTCCAGCATTGCCGCCAGCCGTTGACCAGCGCCTTCATTTTGAATGCGTAACTGTCCTCCTCCTGCTCGTTGCCTTCGCCCTGATACCACACCACGCCTCGGATTGCGAAGGGGGTTATCGGGCTAATGCAACCATTGAAGGTCCTCGTCACGCCGCGCGGCAACTGCAGCGCGCCGCCCGTGCCGAAATTCGGGAATCTCGGCGGGTCGCGCTTCTCATCCCGAGCCTTCCGGACCTCCCGGGCCCAGGCCTCGATCTTGTCGACATTGACGGCAGCATCATTGGAAAAGTCGCCCCACCGCCGGTCCCTCCACCGGATGCTCTGATAAAGATCCGCCAGTTCAAGTGTGCTCTCAATGCCTTCGCGAGAAAGAAAGGGCTCAATCGCCGATCCGCCTGCGGCGCACAGGACAAGCCCGACGGGCGTCTTGATCTTGTCCTGGATCTCGCGGCCGAAGTAGTAAAGGGTTGCGCCGAATTTGGCGACATTCTCCGGCGTGCAGATAAACCACTGGCGGTTGTTGGAGCCTTGAATGTCATCGAGCGGCTCATCGCCCCCCCTGATGCAGATCTTGAACAGGCGAATGGTCGGGCAATCGGCTTTGGCAAGGTGCTTCTTCGCGTCCAGCGTCTCGTCAACCGGGAACTCCATGTTGGACTGCCCCGACCCGAGCCAGACGTCGCCTACCAACACATTGTTGCAGGTGATGGTTTTGTCGCCCGACTTAACGGTCAGCGTCAGCGGCTGGTTGTCGGGCACCAGATTCTTCAGCGCCAGTTTCCACTTGCCATCCTTGTCGGCCCGAGCGCTCACCGTCTGTTCGCCGAGCGTTACACTGACCTCCTGATTTGGAAGCGCCCAGCCCCAGACAGGCGAATTCGTTCCCGCAGGTACGACCATGTCGCTGCTGAAGATTGTCGGAAGCCGCAGCCCCGGTTTTCGCTCCTCTGCGACCGCGACGCCTTGAACGCATAATGCGGCAAAAATACAGACCAATACACGATAACCCTTCATGTCCCCCCCACGGTTGTTTCTTCCTCCCAGACGCGCCGATGACCCTTGCCCCATTCAGCTCACGGCGCTTGACGAACGGCCCGGAAACCGGCATTTTGAGTCCGGTCCGGGTGCCCGGTTGAAGCGTAGTATCGAGCGGAAACGCTTAAGCGGTTTAGCTCCGTCAGAAACTGCCCCCCGCGCGAGCCGACACCGGCGCCGGTATTGGCAGGAGGCCAATACTCCGCATCTGCACAACCATTGTCGGACAGGTGGCCGTCCCCCGCCACCCCCGTAAACAGCCGGCCTGCCGCGACACCGACCGAAATGGCCCGCTCATAAACGCTGCCGCTCAGATCCAAGATGCCCCAGTAACTCGCCCCTGAAGCCGTCCGATCCGAGGCAGGCGTGGCATAGATCCCCACCCGATACGGCCCGACGGGTGAACACTTGCCATAGTTACAGTTTCCCCCACTGGCCGCCTCCGCGCCCGTGCCGTCGTTCACGAGCGCCGTGGTGGGGCTGAGCGTCGTATTGCCCCACGCGCATTCCTTAGTGACCGGTATCAGCGGCCCCCGGCAGGCCTTCTCAAACTCAAGTTCCGTCATCGGCCTCAAGCCGGCCCAATCCGCGTAGGCCGCGCCATCTCCCCACGAAAGCCAGTTGCAGGCGCGGTCAAAGCCGTCATGGGGCTCATCGGCCGTCCCGTCGGCGTCACCGTCCAACAGGAAGGTTGTCGCCGTCGGGGCGCCGGGGATGACGCCCGGGCAGCGGATCCCGTTCCGCTGCGAAGGGGCCTCCGTGTTTGTCAGGGAAAACTTGTTGGCCCCCCGTGTTGCCACGCGGCTGGCCTGTTGAGCACGGGTCAGCTTATTCAAGAAGTTGACGTATTGCCCCTGGGAAATCTCGTACTTCATGCAATAAAAAGCATCATGCCCCTTCGGAAAGGTTGCAGGTAAAACCTGGATTGTGAGGTCGTTGAAGTCGTCGGATCCATTGATCATGCCAGCCGCATGGTTGTTGCCGAGGCTTCCGGCTCCGCACCCTCCCAAGGTGATGGGACCTTCCCTCGTTATTTGAAACGGGAGGGTACGGGACGTGCCGCTGCAAAATTGCCCCATGATATCACTGGAGACCACCGTTCCGTCTCCCACAAAGAAACTGCCCTGCGGCACGTACACCATCTCGATGGCATACACGCACACGACCACCTGCGCCATGTCCGCCACACCGTCCTGTGCATAGTTCCATTTCAAACTCACTCTGTTCGTCCAACTGCCGCTGCCCGTCTCGGCGCGATAGAGAAACCCCCCGACTCCGGCAGTCGTTCCATCCGCATGAACATTGGCAGCCACCTTGAAGACCGCCTGGCCCGGAACCGTATGGTCGCTGTCATTCGTGCTCAGAGAAGCGTGCTGCCACGGCGCGTTGTTGGTTGCCGCGCGGTACTTCACAAACAGCCACGCGGCATCCCAGTTGGTCACCGTCACGCTGGGCGCCGTCTCCTCCCAGGACGCGCGCCACGAGTTGTCCCAGCTCACCTGGCAGTCAATGTGCGTGTGCCCTTCCCCCGCCTGCGACAGCACCGGAGTGCCTACGCTGATGTTGCTCGCCCGCGCAGACAAGGCCATGGCCAGCAGGACGCAAAGCACTAACTCTCCCAATTTGTTTATCATCTTTTCTCGCTGTAACAGATCCTCAGGCACCTACCGCGCAGACACCTGACTCGGAGCGGGCAGCGCCTCCGCCAGGACTGCCCATAAACCGGTCATAGCGGAAGAAGCGGGTCGGCTTAAACATTCCGGCGCCTGGCTCTTCAGTCAGCTTCACCTCGTAACGGCTTGCGACTTCCGTCTCAATGCCGTCCGCAAAGCGCTTGACAAGAACACGCCCCTGTAAAACCGAGAAAACGGTTTCGACCGGGCCCGAGTTGACATAGACCGTCGTACCCAAGACCGTCGCCTGCCCGCGCGGACTCACGATCACATACCCCTCGCCTTTTTTCTGCCGGGTGAACTGGGCTTCAACCTCCCCCGACAATACGGTGATGCGCTTCTCACCGTCGGTCCGCTCAAGCACCAGGCTGGTCTCAGAATTCAGCCTCAGCGTCGAACCGTCTTTCCAAACAATCAAATTTTTGCCGCCGCTCTTGGGCGCTCGGATATACTCTCCGGAGAAAACATTCCGGGTGTAGCGAAAGGCATAGACGCGGCCGGCGGTCAAATGCACTTGCCTGGTCACCTCCAGTGTCGCGATCGCGCAAGCCCTCTGGCTGCACCAGAACCCGCCCCAGAGCCCTGACAGCAACACCGCGGCCGCGGCCGCTTTGCACCACGTGCGACACCTTCCGGACAGCCGGAAAGCCGCGTGCGTTCCCGAGAGGCCGGCTCCGGCCCGGCTTTCCCCTCTCCCAAGCCCACTGTTCCTGCCGCGGCATTCCAACAGCGCATGGGTCTGGGCTTGGTCAAGCCAGATCTCCGCTAATTCCGGGTGCTCGTGCAGCAGCGCGTTAAACTGCGCGACCTCCTCGCGCGTCGCAACCTGATCCAGAACGGCTGCGGCGCTTCGCTCAAAGTCGTCACAAAGTGACTTGTTCATACAGGAACCTCCTCCTCGTCCGGTTTCCTCACACAGTCTGCCAGAGCCTGTCTCGCGCGCATGAGCAGCAGCGAGACGGCATTCTCCGAACGCTCCAACTGCGCCGCGATCTCCTGCACTGCGAAGCCCTTCAGATAGCGGGCCTCGACAACCCTGTGCAGTGTTTCCGGCAGCTTTTGAATGCAGCCCTCAAGACGCGCCAGATGCCGGTTCACCTCGTACGGCTTCACCTCCGTCTGGGCCGCGATCGTCTCGAACGTCGAGTCATCAAAGACCAGCCGTTCGCGCCGCTGCTTTTTGCGATAGGTCATCACCTCATAAAAGACAATGGTCTTGGCCCAGGCGATGAACGGCCGCCCGGGATCGTACCTCGCCGCTTCCCTGCAGATCTTCAGGTTGGCCTCCTGCAGGATGTCGTGCGCATCCTGCGTGTTGCCCGTCAGCGCGCACAGATAACTGAAAAGCGCGAACTGAACATCCACCAGCTCTTTCATGACCCGGTCGCATGGCGCCTCGCCAGTTATCTGTGACTTCGTGCGTTCCATTTACGGTCTGGATTATACCAGACCTCTCCGAGCCGTTACCAGAGCACGATGAGCGTGCCCCCCGGCAACGGATACTGCGTCTGGAGGACACCGTTTCCTGTGACGATGATTCCCGGCAGCTTATTCTTGTCATAAAACCCACGCGGCTTGACCTCGGCCCCGACCTGCAGGGATCGCACAACATTCGTCCCATAGAAGTCGAGGTTCAGGAGTGCGCCCGTTGCGAGGACCACCGTTGTGTTCGTCGAGAGGGCCTGCGCATGTGTCAGCCGCAGCGTTCCGTTCGACACGACCGTCGCTCCGACATAGGTGTTGGTGCCGGATAGCGTCAGCGTGCCGCTGCCGACCTTGGTCAGGCCGCCGGTATAGCCGCTGTTCGCTCCGATCATGACCGTGCCGAGTGAAGCGCCTGATCCCCCGTCTGCCATATCCAGCGTAACTGTGGGGGTCAGGGTGTAATCCGTGCCGGGATTGGTCATGAGGATGTTCGTGATGGCGCCGCTGTTGGCATCGACCTGCGCAACAGCCGTAGCGCCTGAACCCGTGGTGTCCGAGGCGTTGTTCACAATCTTTACTGCTGGCGGAATCCAGTAGCCGGACCCTTGGGAACTGACCGGGATGCTGGTGACGCCGCTGCCGGCCGGACCCAGCAGGGCCTGCGCAATGGTCACATTCTGTGTGGCCGTGTCAATCGTGGCGCCCTCGTAGACCACAGCCCTGCCGTTTCCGCTGGCGAGGTTGATGAAATCCGTCTGCGTGGAGGTGCCACTATAGGCCAGTGTGCCGCCGTGGAAATTAAGGCGTCCCCGCCCGGTACCGTTGAGAATTCTTTGGCACGACAACCGTCCGCCGGCCAGATTGATGCTGCCCTGAAGTATATACGGTGACGATTGACTCTGCGCAAGGTTTATGGTTGATCCACCTACACTCACTCGTCCGCCGGTCAGATTAAACTGGCAATATTTGTCTCCACCGTTTTGATTATATCCGACCCTGAATGTCGTACAGGTGACTGATGCACTATCAGCCACGCTGAGTACTCCATAACCGTAACCATTGTTTACATCATCCCTTCCACCGATATTCATGGTCCCGCATGCTAACGTGGAGTTTCCATAACAGTTTAGAATCCCATGGCCTGATCCGTAATTTGCAATCATTACAATTCCTGCTGGCGCATTGCTAAACGCCGCAGTCCCGCCCAGATTGAACACACCTCTGCCGCTATAGGCAATCCTCGTCTCACCAAAGGGACCTATGATTCCATTTGTCGCTGTGAAAATACCATATCCCGTGTAACCGATACCAAACGTTGCGGTGCCTCCTAAACTGCCGGCATTCATTAATACCCTTACTGGGCTTGTTGCCACACTTCCTGTATCGCCCATGTAAAATCTGCTGTTTGCCGTCACCGTAGGATTGCCCGTAACAGAACTGTCAAGCTTGACCGTTCCACCAGAGGCACGCAGGTTTTCAAAGATTGCTGACGGAGAAGACAACACCAGCGTTCCAGCTCCTAACTTGTACAAATACCCTGAAGAACCGGTAATAGTAACGCCCCCTCCAATTGTGATGCTGGTATCGGTGTTGACCGTCCAATTCTTGTCCCCCGTTATTGCTCCGATAATAGAGGATGTGATGAGATTTTCAGTGCGCCCGCCCGATACAGTCATGTTACCTGGAAGCGACAGTGTTCCGCCGCTGAGGTTCAGGATCGTGTTTGCCGTCGTTATTGTCAGACTGTTGGCCAGGTTTGTCGTGCCGGCGGCAATCGTGACGGCATTGGAACCGCCGGTCTGGAAGTAGGCGCTGTCACTGTCCGACCAGGTTGTCAGCGCGGTACCGCTTGAAGTCGTGCTCCAGAGTGCTGTGCTGCCGGTATCCCAGTTGCCGGCTCCAGTCTGGAGGCCTGACGCCGCATCCGTATCCCAGTACTTGCTCCCCGCCTGAACGTCCTGCGGCAGCAGCCAAAGTCCCAACACTGACAAGCCCAGAACCGCCGCGCCCGCCTTGCGTGTAACCTGCTCAACCCGTCTCGTGTTCATTCAGGATCTCCTTGTTCCGATTATGCCCTGACGGTTACTGCGAACGGGGTTCCGATGGCTTTCTCCCGTTTGTAGTGACGCCGCAAGGCGTTTTTCCAACCCGTATGAAGAACCACTGCCGGCAAGCTGTAATTGCTTGCTGGGTATATTGGGCACAGCAGCGCAAAATCTTTCATGGTTTTCAAAAATGATCGCGGCCGCTTCCTCTCCGGGCCATTACTTGATCAGAATGAGCGTGCCTTGGGGAGGCGGATACAGCGTTTGGAGGACACCGTTTCCTGTGACGATGCTTCCCGGCAGCGTGTTCCTGTCGTACCGGCCACCGGGCTTGACCACGTCGCCGACCTGCAGGGAGCGCACCGTCTGCGTCCCCTCAAAATCGAGGTTCAGGAGCGCTCCCGTGGCAAGGACCACCGCCGTGCTTGTCGAAAGGCACTGCCCGTGGGTCAGCCGCAGCGTGCCGTCCGACACGACGGTCGCTCCGACATAG
>CAZXVN010000357.1:0-3647 GCA_964643945.1 uncultured Lentisphaeraceae bacterium
GTGTGCCGTTCTGATGGTTCCTGTGCTGTCGGGCCTTGTTCAGACGGCGAAAGCGCAAGACAGTGTGCCGGCCGAAGGCGTGGCACAACTTGAGACGTTAATCGGCAAAGCGTTGCACGTCAAGCCGGCCAAGCCCCGCAAGGTGCTGGTCTTCAGCAAGTGCGAGGGCTTTAATCACGGTGAGGGCATTCTGTACGGTAACAAGGCGCTGGAGATCGCGGCGAAAACGGGAGCTTTCAATGCGGACTTTTCGACCGACTACGCCACGCTCACAGACAAGGCGAATCTGTTCAAGTATGACGCGGTGGTGCTGAACAACACCACAAAACTGAAGGCCAAAGAGAATCCCGCGCTTGTGCCCAACCTCATTGAATTCGTCAAGAGCGGCCGTGGCCTGTGCGTGATCCACGCCGGTGCGGACAACTTCGATGACAGTCCCGAAGCGGCTGAGATGGTGGGTGGCCTGTTCGGCGGGCATCCCTGGGGTGGCGGTGGAACTTGGGCGTTCAAATTGGATGACCCGGCCAGCCCGCTGAATAAGTCATTTGAAGGAAAAACCTTCAAGATGGGGGATGAAATTTACCAGCAGAAGTCCCCGCCCTATGACCGCTCCAAACTGCATGTGCTGGTCTCGCTCGACCTGTCCGACCCTGCCACGGGAAATGCCAAGGGGCAGCAGCGCGCCGACAAGGATTTTGCGGTGAGTTGGATCCGCGCATACGGCAAGGGCCGCGTGTTCTATACCACGTTCGCGCATGACAAGCGCGCCTTTCTAGACAAGGCGCGTCTGTGGCACATCCTCGATGCAGTGCAGTACACGCTCGGCGATCTTAAAGCTGACGACACGCCGGTGGCAAAATAAGTCGGCAAGGATCAAGGCGGTTTCGTTGAAACCGCCTTTTTCCAGCACCGTATTTTCTCACGAAGAGAGTTGACAGATGCGGTATGATTCTCTAAAGTGACCCACATTTTTCACCCGGTAACGGGTGCGGTTTTTAATGTGGCGAGGTAGCTCAGTTGGTAGAGCAGCGGACTGAAAATCCGCGTGTCGCCGGTTCGATCCCGGCCCTTGCCACCAGTCTTATGCCCCGAAAAGGGGCTTTTTTATTGGCATTTTCAATATTTCGGCCTGTTGCGTCGTTTTTGCCGTTTCCTACGCTAGCACCCATTATCAGTGAATAAGATGCGCAACAAGTACCCATTAAGTACCCATACTCTCGCAAGTACCCATGCCGGTGGTACAAGTACCCATGACCGCAGCTTCGAGCATTTCACACGGCTGGTCTCGTCCGGCAAGTTGTGAGGGCGGGGCGGGTCACAGATTGTCGGAATCGATCAGTACGCGGCTGTGGCTGTTCTGTTCCAGCCACCAGTAGGTGAAGTGTTTCGACAGCCAGCTCGCCGCCTTCTCGGTCGCCAGGACGCGGTGGCGGGAGGTGTAGAGGATGGGGATGCCGAACTTCGCCTCGATGGCGTCGAGCGTGCCGCAGACCGCGTTGGGGTGGGCCTCGGTCATGAGATCCTCGTCGAAGGCGTAGGCGGTTTTCATGTCCTCGTAGGTGGCCTCGATGAGGATCGCCTTCCAGCGGTAGTCCGCCAGCTTCGCGCAAGAGCGGATGAAACGCGCGCGGCCGGCCATGGTGCTGCTGATGGCGTCGGACAGGGACTTGCGCTCAAGCGACAGGAGATCCTGCATGCCCTCGACGGAATAGTCGCCGGCGTCGAGCGCGACACGCTGTTCGCCGCCGATCCAGTTGGGATGGAATTGCACCAGCGGAAAGGGCGTCTGTTCGCGCGTGTCCACCAGCACCGTCGGCTTGGGGATCTTCCACTGTCTCACAACGGCGCCGCCGTTGCGCATCACGCGCAAACGGGACGTGGGGGCACTGACGAAGTTTTCGGACATAGCAAATCCAGGTTAGCGGGTTGAAAGATCAGATGATTCGGGGTGGGGGAAGGTCGGACGGGTCGGACATCGAGCACGGCGAGGAGGTCGTTGGGCAAGTTGACGCTGATCCTTGTGAAGCCGGTGGAGCTTTTGGGTGCGGGCGTTTTCTTATTTGCTGGCTGTGTCATAGAGTCAGAACCTTCAAAGAGTGTGACAACGTTAACTGTACTTTCAGATTTTGACAGTGCGATTTCTGGGATGGGAAGAGCGGGGGCGGACGATAGAAGTTCTATAATTTTCCCCGGCGTTTTCATGGGCGTTTTATCCGAACCTTCTTCATTTGCGCCGGTCAGAGCTTCGCCCGCACCGGACACGGGGACGGGGGTTACAGAAACGGTTCCATTCCTGGCAAGGCCAGTGTGTTTTCGCCGGGGTCGGTGAATTTCGGAAGGGGTTCTCCGTGTACCACGTGGGCGCGCATGCGGTCAATTTGCCAGTACTTCCGTGAGTGGTGGAAGACCATCCCGTGAAAAACGTCGATTGCCGCAGTCTCACGGGCTGACCATTGCCTCAAAGCGGCGATTGCGAGTTGGTTCAAACTCGCGAAGATCCGGTCTTTACCCGGGATCTGGCATTTGCATGGGATCGTCCGCCAATTGTCAGAGCCTTTCGGCTTTTGAACATATAGATCTTCCAGCAGTTGGATGGGGACGTAACTCTTGTCGCCTGACGGCAGTTTCTTTCCCAGCTCATGGAAGTGCTTGCCGATCAGTGTATCGAGCGCCTGCTGGTCATGAACGGCGAGCAGTGGCAGGTACAGGAAGGTGTCCTTTGCGAACAAGAGCCGGCGATCTCCTGACGGCGGGTCGGTTTTAAGCGCTGCTTCCGGCAGAGGGATGGTTAACGAGTAACCTGGGATCAGGCGTTCCGCGGGCACCGCACACTTGGCCTGCCATTCCTTCCCTGACCAGATCAGGTCGATTGTGTTGCCGGCCTGCTTCGCATGTTCTTCCTTTGGTCTCATCGGACGATCCTTTCTAATGCTTGTCTTAAAAATCCTGCGTTGTTCAATAGGGGGATAATGACTTATGACATTCTGTCATTGAGTTGGCTCCTGATGTCGATTTCGTGCGTAACCAACTTGTTATTCCAATCTTTCAAATCGGCCATGTATTTTTTCAAAACGCCATCTATAGCTTCAAGGTCTTTTTTCTTTGTGGTTTGAAAGGCAAGGCCGCGTGACCAATGAAAAAGGCAATATAATAGCCATAGGCAAACTGATATGGCACCGCCTTTAGTAATTAGAATAAATTCCTGATAACCGTTTCTGGGTGGGACTGAATTAAACACCACATTAAAGAACCCGCCGAGAAAGAACCCGCCGACAAAATAAACCGGCAGTGACACAAGTAAAAAACAAAGAACACCAATTGAGGCAAATTCGCGCCTCTCAATTTCATTCGTAGTCTTTGTGTTAGATTCTATCGCAATTTCAATTCGACTAATCTGTGATTTTAAATAAGAGGCGACATTTGCAACATAATCAGTCACTGACGTAGCGAAAGAGTGAGGTATATCCGCGAGCATTTGTTTTGCGTCAAGTAGGCTAAACAGCGTATCAGTTGTTAGTTTCGCTCTTGTTTGTGAAAGACTAGCAGCGATCTTTATGAGAGAATTCTGATCCTTGTAATATATTCCGTGCAACGATATTTTTTGGCGCAACGTGAGAATGGATTCTAAGTTTTGCTGCGTTGCTGTG
>CAZXVN010000358.1:0-7928 GCA_964643945.1 uncultured Lentisphaeraceae bacterium
TACCCGCTCCCTCCATACCACGCGACGGACAGCTTGCCCGCGCCGCTGATCTGCCCGTTCAGCTCACCGTACCAACCGCTATTAACGTCATTCTCGTGCCGAATCGTCAGGTCGGAATCCAACTGCATGTTGCAGTTGACCTGGAAACCGTAATGCAAGGTGTTTGTCCACACCGTGGGCGTCCCGCCGTCATTCACGATCAGCTTTCCCGCCGGCGATCCCGGCTCAATGAAAAGCTGGTAACCGTACCAGCTCACGTTGCCGACAGTGATGTCCTGGTTCAGGGCGATGTGCGTGTCGGGGTTGTTGGCCCAACTGTAGGCGACATCACCTGCGGCATCCGGGAAGGACGAGGAGCCTCCGGTCCAGTTGGCCGCGCTGTTCCAGTCGTTATCAACGCCAGACCCTCGCTGAAACGTATAGGTTGACCCAAGGACTTGGCCGGCCATAAACAGCATGGCGGCAACTGCGACGGATGCGAATCGGGGTAGTCTCATATCCTTCACCTTTCCTTTGACCTGTTTTATGTCTCACTTCTCTTGGTTGTTTTTATACTGTTTATCGGCATTTTTTAATGCCGAACCCATTAAGCATGCATATTAAATCTTTTTTTCATTCCTTTAGCAAGTCGGTTTTTGGTTTTTGGTTTTGTTTTTGCTCCCCGCGTTTTGGGCCGTGTTTGGGCTTGCAAGGCAGGCCACAATCACGCTACTCTGTCAACTCTACATGGGCGGATTTGTGAAAGCATAAAAACGAGGTGTGCAATGAGCAAGAAAGGGTTCAACATTGATCCGGTGACACTGCGGTCAATGCCGTTCTGGTGTGTGGGCAATCCTTTGGGCGATCCGTTCGGAGGCCCGGTATTGTCGAAAATCGATTCTTTGGAAGTGGCGCAGCTGTTGGCCGATGCCGCGAAAGAAGGGCTGATCGAGTCGACGTCGTTCCACGACGACGATCTGGTGCCGTGGGATCCGGCGCATCTGGAGGACGACCTCGACCCGAAGAGCGAGACCTACGCCAAGCTGCGTGCGATTAAGAAGGTGCTCGACGACGCAGGACTGAAGATCAACATGGTGACGTGCGGCTTGCACGGCTCGAAGCTGTTTCGCAAGGGCGGCCTGACGAACCCCGATCCGAAAATCCGCGCGTTGGCCAAAAAAAAGGTCCAGCGCACATTGCGTATCGGTGCGCTGTTCAGTGCCAAGCACTACACCTACTGGGTGGCACGCGATGGTTTCGAAGTCCCGGTGAACGTGGACTGGAAGCACGTCTACTCCTGGCTGGCGGATGGGCTGAACGCTGTCTACGACTACATTCAGGCCAAGAAGCTCACGAACTATGTGGGCGCGACCATCGAGCCGAAACCGAACGAGCCGCGCGGCCACATGTTTCTGCCGACTTCCGGTCATGCGGTGGGCTTTATTTTCGGCCACCTGAAGCACCCCGAGTTTTTCGGCGTGAACCCCGAGCTGCTGCAGCATGAAAGCATGGCGCTCTTGAACGCCGTGCATACGGTTGGGTACCTGACCAGCATGAAGAAGCTTTTCTTCCTGCACTTCGGCTGCCAGATCAAGGCGCAGTTCGACAACGACTTCCCGCCGCTCATCGGGCCCGAAGGCCTGAAGGAGACGGTGCAGATGTTCTGGGCGCTACGCAAGGTCGGCTGGAAGGGCGTGGTTGAGTATGATTGTCACATGCTGCGTTCGGACGGTGACCCGGACGATCCGATCGGATGCCGCAAGGCCTTTATCCGCGACTGTTCGCAGGCGTTGGCCACGGCGCTGTTGCTGGCTGATCGCCTGATGGACCTCGACACCGCTAAGCTGAGCGATGCGCAGGCGGATCTCACCGCTACGGCGCGGATGTGCAAGCTCGACAAGAAGTCGGTGGAGCAGTGGATGACGACCGTGTAAGCGGTGGCTCACGCGTGACAAAACAGGACGGCTGTGCTGGGCACCGCCGTCCTGTTTTATTATTAGCGCGCACCCTTTACCGTGCGCCTGGCCGCACGCTGATGCGCAAGCTCGGCGCGTCAGGCGAGGGCACCGCGTAGTGTCGCGAGATGCGATACCCCGGGATCCAGACGACCTCCTTTTCGCACACAAAAAGAGGCAGGAGGTCGCGTTGATGTTCAGGAATTTTTGCGTCCACGAAGAGATCTTGAATTTTTTTTGACCCGTCGAAGCCCGTCGGAGAGATTCGGTCGCCTGGCTGTCGCGAGCGCACGAACACCTGTTTATCCTTCAACTTGTTTGCGTCCAGAGTGCAGACCGCAGGATAGACGCCGATCCCGTCGGCTACGCTACAAACGCCGCGGTCCGGTTCGGAATGGATCGTCACGTTTCCCCATGTGAGACACATGTTCCCGCCAACCTCCGCTCTGTCAGGCAGGGCCATGCCGACACGGGCGACAGAAAGCAGCTGGTTGGTGCAGATGGCAAGCGTGTCGCCAGAAAGCTGGCGCTTCCAGTCACCCGGCGTGTGACACTGCGCGAGCAGGGCGAGGATGGTCTCGAGTCCAGCGGCTTCGGGAAGCTTCTGCCGGAACAGCCATTGCCTGAGGATACGGCGCTGCAAAGCTGTCGCTTGCTGGCACAGCGTGACGACCGGCAGGGCCGCGCCAGATTCCGCAGGGACGTCACGCTGCCCCCCCGTCAGGCTGTCGAGCTGCTGTGTGGCCAGCGCGTCGAGCAAAGCGTCGTCTTCACGGAGGGCTTCGGCCGACTGGCACAGGCGTGCACGCAAACCAGGTGCCCAGGTGGCTTCGAGGTGTGGCAGCACGTTGTTGCGGACGCGATTGCGGGGAATCTCACAATCGCGGTTCGACGCATCCTCGCGCCAAGCATGGTTGTTTTGCCGAAGCCATACGCGTAAAACGCCGCCGGAGAGCGTGAGTAAAGGGCGAATGAATGTGAGCGGCGGCCTTTTTGAAATGGGACGGAGGCCGGCGAGGCCAGTCGTGCCCGCGCCGCGTGCGAGGCGCAAGAAAAGACTTTCTGCCACATCGTCAGCCTGGTGCCCGGTTGCGATAGCGTTCAAGCCAGCCGAGGCGCAGCATCTCGCAAAGAATGCCAGGCGGGCTTCGCGTGCCGCCATCTCGAGCGAGGTGCCGCTTCTCATGAGCGCAGGAACCGAAATCTTATCGGAAAGAACGTCGACCTTCGCACGCCCGGCCAGTTCGCACACAAACTGCGCGTCGTCATCAGCCTCTGTCCGCAAGCCGTGGTTCAGGTGCAACACCGTGACGGCGACACCCGCTTCTCTGCACACAGGAAGCATCAGGTGAAACAGCGCGACGGAGTCGGCGCCGCCCGACACGGCGAGTCCGAGGCGGGTCACGCCACGCAGGAGGTTGTGAAGGCGCAGGTGCGACGACAACACATCGCGCACACGAGCGGAATCCGTGCAGTAAAAACAATCGTTTCTGGGGGCACCCATGTCGTTATGATACGCAAGAAAGGCGGTCAGGCACAATCGGATTGTACGCCGCACGGCCGTGCAACGTCTTGACTTTGACCTCGGGAAAGTGTATAAGGCTCTCACATGCATACAGAATCTCCATTCGAAAGGCGCGGAAACCGTCCTCGTCCTGCCTTCCGCCGTCGCAATCGCCATCCCGGACTTGCTGAACACGAGGCCCCGCGTCACATCCCGAAACCTAAGGGCGAGATTCCTGCGTCCTTTGCTGAGACGGTCTTCGGAAGGGTGCATCCCATGCTGCAGCACGCCGTGGCGGAACAGGAGTACCTGGTCCCTACGCCGATTCAGGAAAAGGCGATTCCGCATTTGCTTGAAGGGCGCGACCTGCTCGGCTGCGCGCAGACCGGCACGGGCAAGACCGCAGCCTTTTTGCTGCCGATTTTGCATCGTCTGGCGTTGAACCCCAAAGCGGGCGAGCGGAATAAGCCGCGGGCACTCATCCTCGCGCCAACGCGTGAACTCGCGGCGCAGATAGCGACCAGCACAACGACCTACGGACTTTATCTGGGCATCCCTTTTGCAGTGGTGTTCGGCGGCGTCAGCCAGTACCCGCAAGTCAATGCCCTCGACCGCGGCGCCGTGCTTGTGGTGGCCACGCCTGGACGCTTGCTCGACCTGATGGAGCAGGGGCATGTGTCGCTCGAGAACGTCGAGGAGTTTGTGTTGGACGAGGCTGACCGCATGTTGGACATGGGCTTTCTGCCCGACATCAAACGGATTCTCGCGACGCTGCCGGAGGCGCGCCACTCGCAGTTTTTCTCGGCTACGCTTTCACCGGAGGTGATGCGGCTGGCCATGTCAATGGTCAAGAATCCGGTACACATCACGATTTCGCCGGATGCGCCGACCGTTGACAAGATCAACCAGAAGGTCATGTTCGTTGACAAGCCTAACAAAGACAGCCTGCTGGTACATCTGCTCCAAACCCGTCCTGAACTCAACAAGGTTCTTGTGTTCGCGCGGACGCGCCACGGCTCGGACCGCATTGAAAAGAAGCTGAGGCTGGTCGGCATCCGTGCCGAGGCGATCCACAGTGACAAGACTCAGCGGGCACGCACGGAGACACTGAACGCTTTCCGCAGCGGCCGCCTGCGTGTGCTGGTCGCGACCGACATCGCGTCGCGCGGTATCGATGTGGACGGCATCACGCACGTCATCAACTTTGACTTGCCCGAAGAGACGGAGTCGTACGTGCACCGCATTGGACGGACGGCGCGCGCAGGCGCGGACGGCGCAGCCATTTCCTTTGTGAGCGCCGAGGAGCGCAATCTGCTGCGTGCGGTCGAACGCATGATCAGAAAGCCGATCGAAATTGAAACGGGCCACGAGTTCCATTCCGAGCGCGCCGAGAAGGCGGCGGGCAAAGGTGTGCCCGATCAGTTGCCGCGCCCGGCTTGGGCACAAGACAAAGGGCGCCGTCCAGGCGGACACCCCGCCAATGCGGGACGCCAACAGCGGCGGCAAGGCGGAAATCTGGGTCGTAGCCAACCTGATTTCCGGCGTGAGTCTGGGAATCGCGGCGACCGTCCGCCATGTCCGGCGCATACGCCCGATGCGGGGCGTCCAGCTCGCCCAGAGCGTGCGCCTGACGCCGGGCGTCCGCTACGGCTCGATGAGGTTCGGAGCGAGCGGCCGAAACGGCCGATTTCGCATCCCGGTGATAAACCGCGCAGTGGAAAACCAAGTGTCGGGAGTGGTCATCAGCACGAGGGTGGCGGAGTGAAAGGCGGTCCGCATAAACCGCGCTCTTCGCGTCCGCCCTGGATGGTTTGATGCCCCCATGAGCCCTGCGCAGGTGACGGAATCAAGCGGGATCGGAAGTCGGTTCCGCTTTTGCTTTTCGGAGTGAACGGAAGATGGTGAACGACGCGGAGTTGAGTGAGAACACGCGGCTGCCGGTGGCGCTGACGATCGCGGGCAGTGACAGCGGCGGCAACGCCGGCATCCAGGCGGATCTGCGCGCCTTTCATGTGTTCGGCGTACACGGTTGTACGGTGCTGGCGGCATTGACGGCGCAGAACCCCTTGGGCGTTCGTGCGATTCTGATGGCTGATGCGGAGTTTGTGGCGCAACAGATGGACGCGGTGCTGGAAGCCTATGCGGTCAACGCGCTGAAAACAGGCATGCTGTCGAGCCCGGAGGTGATCGAGGCCGTGGCCGACCGGCTGCAGCGCCAGCAAGGTGTTCTGAAAGTGGTTGATCCTGTTATGGTGGCGACCAGCGGCGCCAAACTGCTGCAAGACAACGCGGTTGGCATATTGAAAGCCCGGCTTTTGCCCTTGGCGACGCTGATCACGCCCAACCTTCCAGAAGCCGAAGTGCTGCTTGGACACAGGATCTCGACGCGCACAGAGATGGCGGCGGCGGCCCGCGCGTTATCGGACAGCTTCGGGTGTGCAACGCTTATCAAGGGCGGACACGGCATCGGCGTTTGCGCCGAGGATCTGCTTTTTGACGGAACGGCACTGAGCCTGTTTTCGACGCCTCGGGTCGACGACCCGCTTTCTACGCACGGTACGGGCTGCTCGCTCAGCGCGGCGATCACAGCCGCGCTCGCCTGTGGACGCCCGCTACTCGATGCGGTCGCCGAAGGCAAAGCGTATGTCTACGAGGCGATCCGCACCGGCGCGTATGTGGGCGAACAGGCGACCGTGCTGGGCACACCGAAGCGGCTGCCGCTCGAACGGGTGAGGGTCGAAAGCGTTGGATAAAATGCCCGCCAGGAAGGCCTTACTTTTGCCGGTTACCCTCTGAACCCCTAACCCTAAAGCTCTTTATGACACAACTTCAAGCAGCGATCAACGGTACGGTCACGGACGCGATGCGCCGTGTGGCGAAGGATGAACAGATGGCTCCCGAGCGCGTGCGCGAGGCGGTCGCCAGCGGACGGGCGGTGCTCCCGCTCAACCCGGCGCACGCCAACGCCCGGCCGGTAGGTGTGGGCCGGCTTTTTGCCACCAAGGTCAACGCCAACCTCGGCCGTTCCACCACGCGCTCTGGAAAGGGCGACGAGTTGGAGAAGCTGCAGATCGCGTTGAGTGCCGGAGCGGACTTCGTGATGGATCTGAGCGTGGGAGCCGGTCTGCCGGAGATCCGGAAGGGGATGCTTGACGCGTCGCCCGTGCCGCTGGGCACGGTGCCGGTATACGAAACGATCTCGCGGCTTGAGGGTGATATTCCTGAAATGAACCCCGACCTGTTGCTGCAGGTGATTCAAGAGCAGGCTGAGCAGGGAGTTGACTTTATGACCTTGCATGCGGGACTGCTCCATCGGCATGTGGATGTGGCCATGCAGCGCATCATGGGCATCGTGAGCCGCGGCGGCGCGATCATGGCCGAGTGGATGAAGCGGAACCATGCTGAGAACCCGCTCTACACGCGCTGGGACGAGGTGATGGAAATTCTTTTAAAACACGACGTGACGGTGTCGCTCGGTGACGGACTGCGTCCAGGATGTTTAGCCGACGCGAGCGACGCGGCACAATTCGGCGAGTTGGATGTGCTGGGCGAGTTGGTTCAGCGTTGCCGCGCGCGGGGCGTACAAGTGATGGTCGAGGGGCCTGGACATGTCCCTTTCAATCAAATCCAGATGAACGTGGAGCGTCAGCAGGCGGTGTGCGACGGCGCACCGTTCTACGTGCTGGGGCCGGTGGTGACCGACATCGCGCCGGGCTACGATCACATCACGTCTTGCATCGGCGCGACGGCGGCAGCCTGTTACGGGGCTTCGCTGCTCTGTTACGTGACGCCTGCTGAGCATCTCGGTTTGCCGGACGGCGAAGAGGTCCATCAAGGCATGATCGCCTACCGCATCGCGGCGCACGCAGGCGATGTGGCGCGAGGCCTGCCGGGTGCCCGTGATCGCGATGATGCCATGTCGCGTGCGCGAGTGGCGTTCGACTGGGAGGCGCAGTTCAGCCACGCGCTTGATCCGACACGGGCGCGGACACGCTGGCTCAAGACCCGCATGAGTCAAGGAGAGCACACCGACGACCACTGCTCCATGTGCGGCAAAGAGTTCTGCGCGGTGCGCACGTCGAAGCGTATCCGTAGCGAGAACGTGTGATCGCGTCGTGGACGAAGTGAGTCGCTTATGGGAACATGAGTCAGTCAAACGAGACAGTCCTTCCAGGTCCGCTCTCCCTGTACCCCCGATCTTCGTCAGGGATGTGCCCTGTCGATTCCTCTTCCCAAAATAAGTCAAAATACCACTTGCGGGATGCTCCCGCTTTCTGATATTTTGAAACCTGTTTAAGAGCGCCTCTAGCTCAATTGGATAGAGCGTCTGACTACGGATCAGAAGGTTGCAGGTTCAACTCCTGCGAGGCGCGCCATGAAAATAATTCCAGATTGCGGGGTGGAGCAGCCTGGTAGCTCGTCAGGCTCATAACCTGAAGGCCGTAGGTTCAAATCCTACCCCCGCTACCAATTTCAGGGCCGGAACAATC
>CAZXVN010000359.1:0-10140 GCA_964643945.1 uncultured Lentisphaeraceae bacterium
TGCTCTTCCGATCTACTTCATCAGGGAGCGCGGACCTGTCGAGCGTCACGAACCCGCCTGCCGGGTACGCGGCGCTTGCGGGCGGCGTTCCGTTCCCGCTCGCTTACGACCACGCGGGCCAGAAGCGCATGCTGAAGCTGAACACCCAGGGCGACACGCTGACGACCCCGGGGACGGAGGAGGGTTTCGCCAATGACAAGGTGTATGTTGACATGATGGTGAACTTCACGGTCGGCGAGACCCTCCCGACGGCACCGTCGGCTGACGCCGATGTGAAGGCGGCGGTTTACCTCAAGGCGGAGGGCGCGTCCACCAACCTGTACGTGTTTCACGGGCAGAAGGGCGCGGACGGTTTCGGAGAACCTGTCTTTTCCGTGGCCACGAATGGAACCGCGATTGTGCCGGGGACGTGGTATCGGCTGACCGTCGTGCTGGAATCGTTAGCCGCTGAAGGCGGCGCTGTGGAGATGTTCCGCGTCCTGATTAACGGGCAGGCACTGCTCTCAACCAATCAGGCTTACGGTGATAATTGGAAGACCTCTGTATTCACAAGCCCGTATACGCCCGATGGCGGCTCCTGGTTCCTGTCGGCCGCGCGGCGCTCAGGAACGGCTGGACCGAATTACGACAGCATCGGCAATCTGGCCTTCCAGGGAACGGGCCTCATCGATGATCTGGTCGTGACAGACAAGGAGCCGTCCTTCGTGTACGGGACGGTCTTCATGCTCACGCTGTCCGACGGCCATTGGCAAGGAGGGGGAAGAAGATGGTGAACGGGAACAATGAGGCACGCGGCAAAGTGAAACGATTCGCACTCGTTGCGGCGACGGCGGGGCTTGCCTCCGGCCTCTGGGCGGCCAGCGTCATCAACGTGAACGTCACCGGCGGAGCGAACGCCACCCTGAACGGCTATTTTTCGTCTGACGCCTCGGCCAGCGGCAGCGCGACCCGGGTGGCACCGGCGGCTTACGTCGGCAGCACATGGAATGAGTACCAGAATCCGGGAACCGCCACCGGGTTGCTGGATTCCGTCGGCGGGGCCACGGGCGTGGGTTTTGAATGGGGCCTGATCTTCAATGGGGGGCCGTGGGCTGACTGGAACGGTCTCGGCGGCGCGCGCATGCTGGTCTCCGGCAAGATTGGCGCGAATACGAATTACACTCCCGCTTTGACCCTCACCGGCCTCAACAGCAGCCACACGTATGACCTGTATATCGCCAGCCTGCACAACACCGCCAACCGGGCAGTGGATTTCCAGATCGGGCCTGCGGTGTTGCATGTTCAGTCCGCAGGGGCCACGGATTGGACGTCTGGGCAGAACTATGTTCGTTTCACGAACCTTGTTTCCGCCGCGGATGGAACGATTGTGGTGAACGCCAAGACTCCGGCGGGTTTGGATTATGCGCCGATGAACGGATTCCAGCTTGTGGACAACAGCGCCCCGACGCCCAACAGTCCGGCCAAGGACATCCTGACCTTTGATTTCGGCGCGCTGGGCCCCGCCTCGATTGCAGGAACCAACATCTCCCTGAGCGTGCTGTGGGGCACGGCGGTGACCAATCTCTCGCCCACCTATACGCTTGCGCCTTTGGCCTCCGCTCTTCCGCTCTCGGGCGGCACCAACAATTTCGCCGCACCTGTGACCTACACGGTCACCGCCCAGGACGGTTCGACCAAAGCCTACCGGGTGACGGTGGCCGTCCTGCCCAAGAGTTCGGCCAAGGACATTCTGTCATGCAGTTTCGGGGCGCTCGGCACGGCAGTCATCTCCGGAACCAACATCTCAATCGCCGTGCCGGTGAGCCAGCCGCTGACGAACCTTGCGCCTACCTTCACGTATTCTCCGTTCGCCACCCTCAGCCCGGCTTCGGGCAGCACCAACAACTTCACCGCGCCGGTGACCTACACCGTGACGGCCCAGGACGGCTCGACCAAGGCCTACAAGGTGACGGTGTTGACCTATGAGGCATGGACGCATTCCGCTTCTCTTTACATCCTGACCACGCCGGCCGGGGCGAACCTGCCGGCCGGGGCCTCGGAGACGAACTTCCCGTTGCTGGTGCGGTTGAACGCGGGCAACTTCGACTTCAGCCAGGCCAAGCCGCTGGGCGAGGACATCCGTTTCTCCACCGGTGCAGGCGTGCCCCTGCCGTACCAGATCGAACAGTGGGATTCGGTCGGCGGCACGGCGAGCATCTGGGTGAAGATCCCGGTGATCACCGGCAACACGACGCAGGAAATCAAGATGTATTGGGGCAGGGCCGACGCGGCCGGCGAATCCAGCGGTGCGGCGGTCTTTAATGCCGCCAACGGTTTTGTGAGCGTGATTCATCTGAACGAAACGCTGCAGGACGAGGCCGGCGCGGTCACGCCTGTCGATGTCGGCACGAGCCTGGCCGCCGGCATGATCGGTAAAGGCCGGCATATTGATATGGGTACGGGGGTCAATTGCGGCGACCACATCACCAACTATCCTTATGCGAGCAACCCCTTCACCTATGAATGCTGGTTTCGGCCGGAACAGGGCGGCATTACGATTCTCTATTATGGGCGGTATGCCACCCGTTACAACGGCAATACCGGGGATGGCAATGAAGTGGGGATACAGGTCGGTGCCCCCGTGAGCCTCTACTGGGGATCCGACGGTCCCGGAGGCGCCACCGCCGCCACGGTGCCGACCTTGGGACAGTGGTATCACATCGCGGCCGCCTATTCCAACGGAATCAGCAAGATCTTCGTGAACGGCCAACTCGACGGCAGCCACACGGGCGGGAGTACCGCGATGTCGGTCGTACAGGATATCCAGATGAAGATCGGCGGTTTTCGCGGCAGCTTCAATTATGCAGGCGACATCGACGAGGTGCGCGTCTCCCGGGTGGCACGCTCGACCAACTGGATGTGGCTGGCCTACCAAAATCAGAACCCGCTGCAGACCCTTGTTGGCCCCCCGGTGCAGACGGGCTCCGTCTTCTCGGTCTCGACCACGAACGTGACCATGAACGAGGGATCCGTCACCAACCTGACCGGCAGGGCCGGCGGTGCCCAGAAGATCTATTGGCTCTACAAGAAGAACGGCCAGGAGACGGTGCTCGCGGTGGACCAGTACACGCTCAGTTTCGTGCCCGGACGGGTGACGGGCGACCAGTCGTTCACGCTTCAGTTCAAAGCCGTCTATCCTGCGGAAACCAAGACCGCCGACATCGACGTGACCGTCACGGACAGCATTCCTGATCCAGTATACACGCTGACCCCCTCGCTGAACCCGTGGGACGGACGCCAAACCATGACGGTGACGCCGTCCATCTCCAACTGGGGCGCGTTGCAGGCGCAGGGCGCCACCAACCTGACGTACATCTGGAGCGTGGCGGGGGTCGCCGTGGCCAAGCAGGTCACGCCCGGCACCTTGACGCTGACGCGTGCCCAAGGCAGCGGGCCGATGACCGTGACGCTGGTGTTGGACAACGGGGGCTCGCAGAGCACCCAGACGGTGACCGTTAACGTTCAGGAACCCGCTTCCGACGCGTGGGTACACCGGACGCCGGACGCCAATGAGAAGCCGGTGGACGGCCAGTTTTACGCGCGGGACGATACGGGGTCAGGCACCATCTGTTATAACGGAACGCTGAGTCAGGCGGGCACCAATGTCTATCTGAAGGTCTATACGAACGGGCCTTCGGGGGACGTGTTAGTCACCCACGTGAGCCAGACCCTGCCGGGCAACAAGGTGTACGCCTTGTCCGCCAAGATCGCCGCAGGCCTGGTGAAGTACAAGGTGGAGTTCGGCTACGTTAACGCAGGCAGCCCGATGCTGGTGGCCACGGTGACCAACCTCGTCTGCGGCGACGCCTATATCATCGACGGCCAGTCCAATGCCGTCGCAGACAACAACGACCCGCCCTACGGCGCCTACACCAGCGAGTGGATCCGCAGCTTCGGCACCATGGGCGGGGGGAATGCCGGCGGCTGGTGCAACGCCGTGGCGTCTTCAGCCGGCGGCAAGCCCGGCCGCATCGGCTATTGGGGGATCGTGCTGGCCAGCAACTTGGTGTCCAGTTGCCACATTCCCATCTGCATCATCAACGACTCCGTCGGCGGCACCCGGATTGATCAGCATCAGGCCAACCCCGCCGATCATTACTCTGCGGGTAGCAGTTACTCGATTTACGCCAGCATTCTCACGCGTGTGGCCGCAGCCAAGCTGACGCATGGCATCCGGGGCGTGCTGTGGCACCAGGGCGAAAACAACAGCGGCGCGGCGGCGCCCACCGGCGATTGGGACTACAAATCGTATCAGCAGTATTTCGTGGAGATGTCGGCGGCGTGGAAGCAGGATTATCCGAATCTCCAGCACTATTACGTTTACCAGGTCTGGCCGCTGCCGTGTGGCATGGGCCCCAAGGGCGACCAGTTGCGCGAGGCACAGCGGACCCTGCCGCGCCTCTATTCCAACCTGAGCGTCATGTCCTCGGTCGGCGTCACCGAATCGTGGCCTTCCACTCGCGGATTGTGCCACTTTGACGGGGCCGGTTATGTGCAACTCGCCAATTTAATGGCCCCGCTGGTGAAGCGCGATAATTACGGGCTCAGTCCGTCCGCCGACATCACGGCGCCGGAGCTGAAGCGGGCCTACTTCACCACCACGAACCGGAACGAGATCGCTCTGGAGTTCGGCCAGCAGATGGACTGGTTTGACAGTTCAAAAAAATTGTTCTATCTGGATGGCGCGTCGGATAAAGTGGCTGGGGGCGCCACGGACGGAAAGACAATCCGGCTGCAATTGACCGTCGCCTCGACGAACCAGACGATCACCTATTTGGCGGATTCCACCTGGGACGGGACCTCTGCGGATCTGCTCTTAGGCACCAACGACATCGCAGCCCTCACGTTCGCCGATGTCCCGATCGCGTCGTCGGGCGGCTCGAACAGTGTGCCGGTGATCGCCGGGGGCACCTCGACGAATGTGGTCATGAGCGAGGACGGGAGCCCCGCGCCCTTCAGCCTCACCCTGAACGCCACCGACGCCGACGGCGACACGCTCACCTGGTCGGTGAGCGCGCCCGCCGCGCACGGCACGGCCACGGCCGGCGGCACGGGAACAAGCAAGGCCATCAGCTATACGCCGAACGCCCAGTACAACGGCTCCGACAGCTTCACGGTGCAGGTCAGCGACGGGCATGGCGGCACGGACACGCTTGCCGTGAGTGTGACGGTCCAGCCGGTCAACGACGCGCCCGGGGCAATTGCGCAGAGCGTGTCGACGCCCGTCAACACGGCCAAGGCCATCACGCTGAGCGGCAGCGACGTCGACGCCGGCACCACGCTCACTTACGCGATCGTGACCGGCCCTTCGCCCGGGACGCTCTCCGGAACGCCGCCCGCTGTGACGTATACGCCTGCGGCGAACTACAACGGGCCCGACATGTTCACGTTCAAAGTCAATGACGGCACGGTGGACTCGGACCCGGCGACGGTGTCGGTCTCGGTGTCAGCGGTGAACGACGCGCCGGTCGCCAACGCCGGGGCAGACCAGACCGTGAGGTTAGCTGGCGGGGCAGCAACTGCATCCGTCACACTGAGCGGCGCGGGATCCACGGATGGCGACGGCATGATCGTCTCGTACCTCTGGACAGAAAGTGCTGTGCAGCTTGCCGCAGGAAGCGCCGTTTCGGTGGCCTTGGCGGCCGGTGTGCACACGATCATCTTGACGGTTCAGGACAATGGCGGCGCCACGGCTTCGGATACGGTGGTTGTCACGGTCACTCCTGCCGGAGCGGTCCTGGCGGAGGACTTCGAACACGAATGGGCCGACAACGCCTTGGCCAATACGACCAACGGCTGGACTTCATCAGGGAGCGCGGACCTGTCGAGCGTCACGAACCCGCCTGCCGGGTATGCGGCGCTTGCGGGCGGTGTCCCGTTCCCGCTCGCTTACGACCATGCGGGCCAGAAGCGCATGCTGAAGCTGAACACCCAGGGCGACACGCTGACGACCCCGGGGACGGATGAGGGCTTCGCCAATGACAAGGTGTATGTCGACATGATGGTGAACTTCACGGTTGGCGAGACCCTCCCGGCGGCACCGTCGGCTGACGCCGATGTGAAGGCGGCGGTTTACCTCAAGGCGGAGGGCGCGTCCACCAACCTGTACGTGTTCCACGGGCAGAAAGTCGCGGACGGTTTCGGAGAACCCGTCTTTTCCGTGGCCACGAATGGAGCCGCGATTGTGCCGGGGACGTGGTATCGGCTGACCGTCGTGCTGGAGTCGTTGGACGCCGCGAGTGATGCGGAGGCGTTCCGTGTCTATATCAACGGCCAGGCGCTACTCTCCAGCGTTGCCTATAGCGACAACTGGAAGCAGGTTGTCTTCACTAGCCCGTACACGCCCGACGGAGGGTCCTGGTTCCTGTCGGCCGCGCGGCGTACAGGCTCGGCCGGATCAACCCCCAGCAGCATCGGCAATCTGGCCTTTCAGGGGACGGGGCTCATCGATGATCTGGTCGTGACATCCAAGGAGCCGTCCTTCGTGTACGGGACGGTCTTCATGCTCACGCTGTCTGACGGCCATTGGCAAGGAGGGGGAAGAAGATGGTGAACAGAAACAAGGGAGCACGGCAGGTCTTTCATAAACGTGACCCATAAGTTCTACAAGGCTGTCGTCACGCCGTAACACACTGGGCTTCCAAAGAAAACACTCCCCTCCAGAGGGCTTATTTTGGTATTGTACAAAATCATTAATTAACGCATAGCTTTAGGAGGCTTTTATGGCCGATAAGAAAACGGGCACCACGCAACTGGAAGCGGTTTTGAGCCAGATCCGCAAAGAATTCGGCGAGTCGGCCATCATGCGCATGGGTGACGCCGAAGCTTCGAAAAACATTGCTGTCATCTCCACCGGCGCGCTTTCGCTGGATCTCGCGCTCGGCGTGGGCGGCCTGCCGCGTGGCCGCGTGGTCGAGATTTATGGACAAGAGTCTTCCGGCAAAACCACCCTGGCGTTGCATGTCATCGCCAACGCCCAGAAGGGCGGCGGTCTCGCCGCGTTTGTTGATGCCGAACACGCCATGGACGCCAACTACGCCCGCCGCATCGGCGTGAACCTCGACGACCTGCTCGTCTCCCAGCCCAACTCAGGCGAAGAGGCGCTGACTATCACCGAGCAGCTCGTGAAGAGCGGCGCGCTGGACGTGGTGGTCGTGGATTCTGTGGCCGCGCTCGCGCCCCAGGCGGAGCTTGACGGCAACATGGGTGACTCGCACATGGGCCTGCAGGCGCGCCTGATGTCCCAGGCCATGCGCAAGCTCACCAGCGCCATCTCCCAGACCAAGACGCTCTGCATCTTCACCAACCAGATCCGCGAGAAGATCGGCGTGATGTTCGGCAACCCCGAGACGACGCCCGGCGGCAAGGCGCTTAAGTTCTACTCCTCGGTGCGCCTTAACGTCCAGCGCATCGGCGCCATCAAGGATCCTGCCGGCGCGGTGATCGGCAACCGCACGCGCGTCAAGGTTGTCAAAAACAAGGTCGCGCCACCCTTCACCGAGGCCGAGTTCGACATCCTCTACGTCCGCGGAATCTCGTGGGAAGGTTCGGTGCTCGACGCCGCCCTCGCGCGCAACGTCGTCACGAAGCGCGGCTCCTGGCTGAGTTTCGGCACCGAACAGATCGGCCAGGGCGCCGTCGCCTCGACCGAATTCTTGCGTTCGCACCCCGAGATCGTTGCGCAGATGATCGCGAAGATCCATGCCGAGCCGGCGATCACGATCGGCAAAGCCAAACCCGCCGACGCTGCGGAATGAAGCCTCCCGCAACTTGAGATCACAAATTGTGATCTCAAGTTGAGCAGTTTCGCCACGGGACAGGCCAGCAACGCCGTGATGAAAAGGAGTGGTTATGGCCAGCATGAAAGTTCGCGTCTATGTGACGCTCAGTGTCGATCCTGAAAAAAAGCACGTTGAGGCGATGCGATTCAGCGCGTCCACGCACACGGACGACAAGGATTCCGTGTCCGTTTCCATCCGTCCCGCCGACGGCAAGACCGTTGTCGCGGAATTCACCGTGCCCAAAGCTCGGCAGATGGATGTGGTTGATCGGATCGTGCAGGCGTTCGAGGATTTCGTCCCCGACGCCATCGACTTCAGCGCAAGTTTTCCGCCCTCGAAAGCGGAGGCCCGCAAAGCGGCGCGAGCCCTCGAACGCGCTAAGGCGAAGCGGGCCGCCGCGAGGGAGGTTCGTAAAGATCCGGATTACCGGTGCTTCCTCTGCGGCAAACGCGCCAAATTGGTGAAGACCGAATGTTGCGGAAAATGGATTTGCGACGACGAACACAAATACGTCCTGTGCTCCGACGCCCGCAACAGTTGCCACCGCAACCACAGCAATTTCACCTTATGCGCCTTTCACCACGATAACGGGCATGAGGGCGACTGGAAGACCTGTCCGAAATGCAGGGAAACATTCAAAGACGAGTTGGAAATGTTCGTCTGGTACGGTACGAACGAATACAACTGGGAGAAACTGCCCGCCCCGCCGATGTACAAACCGACGGCATGCGCCAAATGCGGCAAGGTGATCCGGTTGCCGGAGGGCGGTTTTTCGCACGGCAAAGAAGGATACGTCTGTGCGGCCTGTACACCCAACCCGTTTAAATCCTAGCCGACCTTCGCCACTGGCAAGACCCGGCCGAAGTTAACTACGCAAAGGAATGAGATGCTTGAAGAGGGCACAATCCGAGACCTCGTCACCCAAACTTGAGGTCACAATTTGTGATCTCAAGTTGGTTGGTATCAATCCCGAGTGTTCTCGAGACGGCGTTACCGACCGCTTTGCCTAACAACGGGGGAACGGCATTGCCGATCTGCTTGACGATTTGCGTCCGACTGCCGCAAAATTTATAGGTGTCGTCAAATGACTGAAGGCGAGCCCCTTCTCGCGGTGTGAGTGCCCGATCCTGGACAGGGTGGATACACCGATTAGATGCCGGATGAACGAAGTTTACCGTTACTGTGACGCTCGGTTTGTCTGCATCTAATCTCGAATAGCATGAGCTGAAGCCGCTAGAAATCAAATGTGGCGGGATATATGAGATGTTTGGCCCCGCATGCCGTATGATTTCCAACATTCTATCCGAGTGTTTCGTACTCGAATGCAGAGTTAATTCCTTGCTGAAATTGCGTCGGGTGATCTGATATGGGTGTGTCGGTTTCTGAGCGTATCTTTCAACCGATTCTCCTGACTTCAAAAAGGGAAGATCTCCGATAGCGTCCATAACCGTAACTGCGGGCGACAATCGCTGATTTTGCCGGAAAAGAGGCAATTCTTCAGGTATCAGCATCTTTCTCCGGTCCTTATATCCGATTGTTGCGCCTGTGCATTCGTGTGTGGGTTGGGGAAAAACAAGAGGCAGTCCTTTAGTGACCCCTATGAGAATCAGACGCTCTCTCTTTTGTGGAACACCGAAATGTGCAGCATTGAGAATTCTCCAATCACACTCATATCCCAACGACGCAAAGCAATTAACCATCTCGTCCAACGTGCGCCCATCCTTATGAGTTGCAAGCCCCACGACATTTTCCAACACCAGTGCCGGCGGCTGAAAATAGTTAACAAAATTTGCAAATTGCTCAAACAATGAATTTCGTGGATCATCAAGCTTGGTGGATCGGAACGGGCGAATAGACGAGAACCCCTGGCAAGGTGGCCCACCCATAATCACACCGACGTCTCCAGGACGTAATCCGGTGATCTTTTCAACTTCTTTGCAGGAAACTTTACGAATGTCTCCGCAGATCGTCTCGGCTGAAGAATGATTAGCCTTGAAGGTTTCAAGTGCAATAGGCAGAATATCAACGCCAAATCGCGTCGAAAAAACACTTGGGGCAGAAGCCTCAAAACCAGCCGAAAAACCGCCTGTACCACAAAAAAGGTCTAGCATCGCTTTCACGGTGGAGACTATAGTCACGTAGACGTGGCGTGTCAAGCGAGATTATAGTGAAGCTTAATGACAACAAATGACATTTTAAAGGCATTGCTTGATGTTATACGCCACGAGCGGGAGGGGCAGGGTCTCAATTATGAGGACTTTTCCGCCGTTTCTGGGCTTCATCGCACGACACTCGGATTATATGCTGTCTCTTATACACA
>CAZXVN010000360.1:0-7121 GCA_964643945.1 uncultured Lentisphaeraceae bacterium
TGTCCGGCGGCGAACGCCCCGCCGCCCCGACCACAAATGTTGCGGCCAGCGCCTACCGGCCGGTGATGCCGCTCATCGGCAATACCAATTACAACTGGCAGATCGTTGCCACCAACGCCTACGCCTCCACCTCGGGCGCGGTGTGGACCTTTGCGACAGGCGACCGCTACCCCGGCTATCTGGTGCCGTGGCCCAAATCCGTGTCCACGCGTCCGGGAGACTTTCTGTTAAACGCGGGCACGCGGATTGTGGCGGGCAACGCCAGCCTGCTGCGGCTGGCGCAGGTGATGTCCAACGACGTGTTTATGGCCGCCGGGGTGCGCCTGGCAGCTGTGCAGGGCGCGGCGCAGGCGGGCGACATTGTGCTGAGCACCAACGCCACGCTCTCCGGCGAGGCCTACGCCCTGGATGTGAGCAGCACGAACATCGTCCTGTCGGGCGGCAACTACCAAGCGGTGGCGTGGGCCGCGGTGACGCTGCTGCAGGCCCTGGACACTTCGGCCAGCCCGGCCAAAGTGCCGCAGATGCTGGTTCAGGACCAGCCTGCTTCTCCCCTGCGGACGGTGATGTGGGACATCGGACGGTTTTTCCATCCGCTGGAAAACCTATACGAACTGGTGGACCTGCACCGCATGTACAAGGTCGCCTACATGCATCTGTTCATGAGCGCCGACGGCCTGTTCACGTTCGGCACGACGGCCTACCCGGCCCTTGCCAAGACCCATGACGGCACCGCCAGCTACAGCGGGTCGCCGGGGTTCTATCTGCCGCCGACCGGCTCCCGGCTGTATTACACCAAGGCGGAACTGACGAATCTCGTGCAGTATGCCGAAGACCGCGGCGTGGTGATCGTGCCGGAGATCGACACGCCGTCCTGGGCAGCGTACATGACCGACAAGCTGCCCGCCACCTTCTGTTCGGCAGGCGGGGCGACGCAGACGCACGACATCAACATCAACTACACCAATGCCGTCACGGCCATGGCGGTTCTCATGGGCGAACTGGCCGACGTCTTCGACACGTCGCCGTACATCCATATCGGCGCGGACGAGGTCCCGACTTCCGAGTTCGAAACGTACCCGTACTGGGCGCAGAACGCCGCCCTGAACAATCTGGCAAGCGGCGGCGAAGCCTTGGTCTGGTATCTGAGCCGGCTGAACTCCAATGCCGTGTCCCGCGGCAAAAGCACCTGGGCGTGGAGCGCGCCGGGCGCCGTCGGCAAGGGCTACGACATGCCGACGAACATGGTGTACACCGCCTGGGGCTACGACGACGGCCAGAATGCCTCGCAAGGCGGATATCTCGTGATGCGCGCCGCAGGCGGCCATGTCGCGGGCATGGGCCAGGCCAACCGGAACCCGCCCTACAACCGCTGCCTGCTCTACCGGCCGGCGGAAGGGATCTACAACCGGCTTACTCCGCTGTTCCGCTACATCGGCGCGCCGGACAACATCTACACCGACCTGCAGCCCACGTTCCTGCCTCTGACAGGCCGCGAGAACAAGATCGTCGGCGCGCACATCATGGAGTGGGAAACGCCCTACGAGCTTGAGGTTCCGGCCATGCGGCTTTCCATGCCCGCCCTGGGTGAGCCGACGTGGAATCAGGACACCACCACCGTGCGCCGCACCTGGAGCAACTTCCTGTCGCGTCAGGCGCGCACCGACCAGCTCTACCAGCGGGTCATGCGGCCGGTGCTGTTAAGCGTCACCACCCAGGTGAACCCCAAAGACATCTGCTTTGTCGCCGGCGGAATGGTGACCATGACCTCGTCAGTCCCGGGCACGATCCGCTTTACGGTGGGAACCGATTACAAGAACAGCTGGTACAACTTCCCGACCAATACCTCGACTGTTTACAGCGCGCCCTTTTCAATCACTCAGTCTTCTGTGATCAGCGCCCGCCTGTTCGACTCCTCCGGAAAGCCGCTCGGCAATCCGGTGACCCGCGGGTTCTACCTGATCACGCCCAAGACGCACTACAAATACTTTTTCACGGGGGATACGCCCGCTGCGGACTTTGAGAGCGGGACGCCCCTCGTCAGCAGTGTGATGGGCCAGATGGACGGGGACGCGCCTCAAGAGGATGTCCGGTTCGGCGACACGAAGCATCGCACGGTCTACTCGGGAGCGCTGAACGCACCCAGCGGAGGATCCTACACGTTCACGCCGGCCTATGGCGGCACGATCACCATCGACCGGACACCTGTGACCAACGGTGTTCCGGTGTCGCTGACGGCGGGCGAACACCTCTTTAAGATCGTGACGCCCGCGTCGGGCCTCGGCACGCCCTACACCTTCAGCGGCCCCGGCTATGGCGCCGGCAGCGACCTGAACCTGCTGCTCAAGACCTTGAGCACGGCGGCTCAAGTATTTCCGGCCAGCGCGGCGTTTGGCTCCCAAGGCGTAACCGACGGCGCCACCGCGAAACGTGAGGTCACGATCGTCAACCACAACGTGTTCACCAACATGGTCATCGCCAGTGTCCAGCTGACCGGCGCCAATCCCGGCGACTTCGTCCTCAGCGAGGATTCGGGCGAGACGGTTCTCGCGCCCGGCGCGGAGCGGATTGTCGCCGTGCGTTTTGATCCAGCGTCGCCGGGTGTCAAGGCCGCCGCGCTTCACGTTGTCGCCGCAGGGTTGCCCGGCGGCGCGGCGGACGTCTCGTTGACAGGCACCGCGGGTCTTTCTACGGTGCTGGTCACCAATCTGACCGACGGCGCGGTCCTGCGTTATCCGCTGGCGCTGGTGGACGGCACCTACGACGGCCAGTCGCTGCAGGTGACGGCGACACCTGCCAATGCGGCGGTCTCGCCCACAACGGCCGGCAACCGCTTCCGCTGCCTGGTCGACCTTCAGCCCGGCACGAACACGCTGACAATCTCCGACGGGCACGGGCCGGTCGCAGTGAAGCTGGTGTATGTGCGCCCCACGGCGACCGATTATCGCTTCAAGGTCTGGTACGTGGTGCCGTCGGACGAAGCCGCCTCGCCCGTGGACACCAACTGGTACGCCCATTTCGGCTTGCAGACCAAGCTCATGCAGAGCTGGATGGCCGAGGACGAACGGCGCGCCGGCAACGGCCGCATGACGTTCTATCCGGAGCTGGACGCCTCCAACAACGTCAGCGTCGGTTATCTGGTGGTGTCGCAGACCCGCTCGCAGGCCGAGGCGCTGGGAACCGGGATGTTCGGTCAGGTTTGGAACCAGATCCCCGGCGCTTACAAAGACGGGCTCCACAAGAATCTGGCCTTCTCTTCGGTCGCCTTCAACGCGCTGGGTGGCGGCGACCTCTCTTATGTCGGCGCCTATACCAACATCCACCCTGACCGCGCTTCGGACATGATGAGCGCGCTGCTCTCAACAAAAGTGGGCAATGACGGCGTGTTGACCTACTCGACCTACTCCGGCGTGACGCTCCATGAGATCATCCACAGCATCCACAGCATCTGGCTCGACTTCTCACCCAACAACATCATGGGCGGTGCCTACGACATCTCGCAATACTTCACGCTGACGTACAGCGTGGCCAACCCTGCGCCCCACAACGAGTCCGGCGCCGCGACGTTCGGCAACCAGCGCGACCTGGCGTCATGGAACCGGTATCTGATGAGCGCGGATCCGCACGTGTACAGCAACGCCACGGTCAGCGTTGCCACGGGACCCGAGTATCTGACTGCAACGTCTCGGTATCCGCTTGCCGTGTTCCAATACTATATTCCTTCCTCGGCGGTCGACCTACACACCAATCTTTTTTCCGTTCCCGTCACGGCCTACAGCAAGCACGCCGGCCGTGCGCGGCAGGAACTGGGCAACACGCCTTATAACGTCATGGCGGTGGACACCGAAGGCAACATGAGCTACGCCACTTTCTCCGGTGCCCCAGTGCCGGTGGTGCCCGTGAACGACAGCTATACGGTGAGCGGCGGCGTAGCGAACGTCATCGCCGCGCCCGGCGTGCTTGGCAACGACATCAATCCGAGCGGCAGCACGTTGACCGCGCTGCTGGCCAGCAACGCCGTGCATGGCACCGTGTCGCTTAGCGCCAACGGCGGGTTCACCTACACACCCACACCAGGATATTCGGGCACCGACACCTTCTGGTACACGGCCTGTGATATCGTTTCGAGCGACCTGCAGGCGCGCGTGACGCTGAACGTTTCTGCTACGGCTTTCTTTTTCGATATCGCAGGGGAGGTGGTCAACCCGAACAGCACGATCCCCTCCGGCTATACGGCGCGCTGTATCGCCAGCGCTTTCTTCGGCTGGCAGACGGGGACCTGCTCCATCAACGTCTTCAACAACGGCTATGCCTTCGGCATCAACAGCGGGGGCGGGAACACGTTGAACTACGGCGGCGCCATTTCCGGCACGGGCAGCGTTTTTTACGTCGGCGCGCCGCCGGGAACTTACCACGAGGTGCCGATCCGTCTCTCCGGCAGCCTTCCCAATACGTATGGGGGCACGACGCAGATACGGTGCGGGTATGTCCTGGCCGCCAAGGATAGCGGCGTGCGCTCTGTTCCGGGCGATGTTCTGCTTGGCGATACCGACCGGGCCGTGCTGAAGATTGGAGCCGCCGGGCAGATCAGCCCAGACGCCCGGATTACGACTTCCGGGACGCACCCGTGCGGCATCGAACCCAACGGCCATGCTCTCCAAGTCGGGATTCTGGACATGCATGCGCCGACATTTGTTGATTTCCGGAATACGCCCGCATCCATGCGCTTCGCCGACAGCCACGCGACCGCATGGGATGCGGCCAAAGAGTTCCAGGTTTATGCGTGGCTGGGCAGCGCCCAGACGCCCTTATACTTTGGCAGCACAGCCGCCGGTCTGACGCCCGCGCAGCTCGCTCAGGTGGGGTTCCAGAATCCGGCCGGTTTCGCGGCAGGCGTCTACCGGGCCGCAATCAACTCCGCAGGTGAAATCACTCCCGGCACCAAAGTGGAGCCGGTCAACCCGCCGTTTGACGTCTCGCCCTCCGCCCAGACCGCCCGGCAGAGCATTTACGCTAGCAACGGCCGGTCGGTTCTGTCCGGCGCCGGCTCGCCGCTGACCGCCAATATGAAGATCACGTTCTTCGGCGATTCGATCACGTGGCAGAACGGCTATCTCTCCCGCATCCAAACCGCGCTCGACGCGGGCGCGGGCACGTCCGGCCGGAACATCGACTGCATCAACCGCGGCATCAACGGGGGCGGCGTGCTGTCCGTGCGCGACGGCGAAGCCACGCTCAACGGCTATGGCGGCACCCAGCCGATTCCCTTTGCGCAAGCCTTGGCCGCAGACCAGCCCGGCGTGGCGGTCGTGTTCATCGGCATCAACGACGTGTGGTGGCGCAACACAAGCACCAACACCTTCGCGGGGGCCTTGCGCGATCTTGCCGCAACCGCTCAAACGTCCGGCGTCCGGCTTGTCCTGGCGACCCTCACGGTGCACTACGAGCGGCCCGACGGCAGCAATACGGATGACCCCGCGATTGAGGTCTTCGCCCAGCTCACTCGCCAAGCGGCCGCTGACACGGGCGCCACGCTCGTGGATCTGCGACGTGTTTATATCGCCTACCTTCAAAACAACAATTGGCAGCTGAATCTCGACGGGTCGCTGACCTATGCCGACAGCGGGATTCTGACTTACGACGGCGTCCATCCCACTTCGACCGGCAATGATCTGCTCGCGGACTTTATCGCGCAAGGCATCTACGACTCGCTGGCTTCGTCAACTCCCGAGGTTCCCGTCATCACCACATCGACGACAAACGGGATGGCTCCTTTGGCAGTGACCTTCACCGATCCGTCGGCAGGCACGGTCACGAACCGCTACTGGGGCTTCGGGGACGGCACATGGACGAACGCGAGCGCGACCAGCATCGTTCACACCTACACGAATGCCGGCGTCTACTCGGTGACGCTGGTTGCGAGCGGGCCTGCAGGCGTCAGCTCGAACACATGGGACAATCTCATTGTCGTATACGGCCTGTTCGCGAACACGCTTCCCTACCAGATCACGTTCGAGCCGCCTGAGATGCATGTGGGCGACTCGCTCTTTGTGCCTTGGCATTTGAACGGCTGGTACGGCGATCCCACGGGCTCAGCTTACGTCACCAACCAGCAGTATGCGTGGCTCAACACGAGTTACCCCGTGCCCTCCGCGACCCATTCCAACGTTTTGGCCTACCAGAACGCCTTGTTTTCAAATCTGTTCACACACGTCAGCGCGCCGCCTTATACGGTCGTCGATCTCATGAACCAGACCGAACGTCTCGATGCGATGCCGGACACGAACACGCTCGCGGGTGTGCACGGAGGGGTGTTCACAGATGCTGCCGGCCACCTCAACGCCTGGTGCAGCGGCGATCAAAACCACACCAACAGGATGTGGCTGGCCTACACCAACGCGCCGGTCAGCCCGACCAACTGGGCGCGGCTGACCGTGGCCTTCGATTACACCCGCGACAAGGAAAAGGGGTTGACCTACTACAGCGTCGCACTGAACGGTGCCGCACTGCCTGTGCCGGGCGGGATGGGTTATACCTGTGTCGGCAGCCGTTTCGAGCGACGCCCGGACGGGATCTGGCTGGTGAGCGCGAACCCGGCTGCAAAACAGTTGAACAGTGTCACGTTCAACGGTTCGGGGCGCGTGGACGATATGGTGGTGACAACGAACGCGTTCGCGTTCCTTCCGCCGCCGAGTTTCTACACGCTTATCGGTAATGCGGGGCTCCTTGGAGCCGTGGGGCCGACTGTCACCAACGTTCCCGCCGGCGGCGACGCGCGCTTCACGATAACGGCGAGCGCCTTCTGCCGGATTCTCGACGTCACGACGAACGACGCCAGCATCGGCTGGAGCTTCAACAATGAGAACCGCGCCACAAACTTCGTGTGGCCTGCTGTTCTGGCGGCCGGAACACTCAAGGCAACATTCACGGACCAGATTGCGAGTGATCCGGCGCACACGACGTATGCGTGGCTTGACGCACACGGCCTGGCGACCGACACCAATGCGGTGAGCGGCAGTTACAGCGACACGGACCACGACGGGCATTGCGCCTGGCAGGAATACGTTGCAGGGACCGACCCGACGAATCCGGCGTCGGTGCTGAAGATCGTGATGCTGACC
>CAZXVN010000361.1:0-5509 GCA_964643945.1 uncultured Lentisphaeraceae bacterium
CGCCCTCCACTGCGTTTTCGCGCAACTGGAGGGCGAGCGTCCCCGCGAGCCGCCCGCACCTCAAGCAGAAATCACTTCCGGATCATCGCCAGCAGCTCGTCGCGCTTGGCTTCCAACACCGTCTGGGTTTTGGCCTCCAGATTCAGCCGCACCAGCGGCTCAGTGTTGGAGCAGCGCACATTGAACCACCAATCTGCGTATTCCACGCTCACACCGTCCAACGTGAACAGGCGGCCGCCCGTATACTTCGCCTGGATCTCCGCCAGAATCGCCTGGGGGTCACGGCTCACATGGGTGTTGATCTCGCCGCTGGAGAAATACTTGCGCAGCGGAGCGATCAGCGCGGAAAGCGGCTGGCCGGATCTGCTCACGATATTCGCCAGCGAGAGAATCGCCATGGCCGAACTCTCGGCCATGAAGTTGTCCTTGAAATAATAGTGTCCGCTGAGTTCGCCTGCAAAAAGCGCGTGGTGCTCGCGCATCTGCTGTTTGATAAAGGCGTGGCCCACGCGACTCATCATCGGCGTGCCGCCTGCGGCCTCAATGACCTCCTTCACGACCCAACTGCTACGCAGGTCGTAGAAGATCACGCCCTTGCGTATAGCGAGCACGTCCTGCGCCACAACCGCGGTGATCAGATCCATCGGAATGATCTCGCCCTTCTCGTCGGTGAAGCCCACGCGGTCCGCATCGCCATCATACGCCACACCAAACGCATACGTGCCCGCACGCACTTTGTCCTGCAAGTCCTTCAGCGTCTCAGCATTCAGCGGGTTCGCCTCGTGGTTCGGGAAGCGGCCGTCCGGGTTCTCGTAAAGGCCGTCCCATGTGAGGATGCCTTCCAGCGTCTTGACCTCCCATATGCCCATGCCGTTCGCGAAATCTATGGCCACATGCACCGGACGCTTCAGATGAGCGAACTGCGCCACGTGCTTCGCATAGGCCGGCAGGATATCATACTGCGTAACCTTGCCCGGCACAGTCGCCTTAGGCGCAAAGAGCCCTCCGTTCACGATCTTCTCGATATCGAGGATCCCTGTCGCACTGCTGATCGGCACGGCCTGTGCACGGCAGAGCTTGAACCCGTTCCACTCGGCCGTGTTGTGCGACGCGGTGATCATCACGCCGCCGTCCGCGCCCAGCGTGCCGTTGGCGAAGTAGGACATCGGCGTGGAGCCGTGGCCGAGGTCGATCACATCCGCACCCTGCTCGACAATGCCCTTTGCGAGTGCCGTGAAGAGAGGTTCCGAATGTGGGCGGATATCGCGCGCCACGACCACCTTCTTACACCCCACGAACGTCACGAATGCCCGCCCGATCTTATAGGCGACCTCCTCGGTCAGGTCTTTCCCGTAAATGCCACGAAGGTCATACGCCTTGAAAATGCCAGCCATACATCCGCTTCCTTAGTGATGTTAAAAGGGAATTATTATAATCGAAACAGCAGGCGGTTGCAAACCGACCTCCATGAAACTCCAGCAATTCGAATAGGGCGGTCAGACGTAGCTTGCACTTGCCCATACTGCCACTTCCGGCTAATATATGCGCCGCGTTCTCGCCAGAGTGGTGGAATGGCAGACACACCGGACTTAAAATCCGGAACAGGGTTAAACCTGTGTAAGGGTTCGAGTCCCTTCTCTGGCACCACAACAAAACACCTAAAAAAAGGTTCTGCTAGCGCCTCATTGATGCTGAAATCGGCGGATTTCGGCTGATCAAGCGGCCTCCACTTCGTGATGACGGCATCGCTGACACACTTCGTGAGATCGGCAGTCCAGGTGCGCTGGGTGCGAAAGTCTTTAATGATCAGCGTGTTCGCTTTTCGTTATCCGGCACGGGATAGGACAGCGAACGCCGGAGAACGCAGGCCAATTCATTTATGGGGAATTTCCAAAAGTACAATTGCGGTTAGACCGCAACCCGTGTAAGCTTATACCTGATCACACGTGGGGGACCACGGATGTGTTCAGTATTCTGACGAGAAGAAAAGGGGATCGACAGGTGATGCCGCACGCGGGATGTTCCGTGTTTTTCAGAAACAATAAACGGGATCACATGCAACCATTCAAAAGGAGACACTATGTTTAATCCGATATGCCTTGCCGCCGCCGCACAATCCACTCCGACCCTCGCCGGTCTCGACTGGCTGATGATCGGGTTATATTTCTCCGTATTGCTTTGCGTCGCATGGTGGGTCGTGAAAAAAGGCAAGGACACGGCCGATGATTACTTTTTGGCCGGCCGCAACTTGAGCTGGTGGGTGATCGGCGCCTCCATCTTCGCCTCAAACATCGGCTCGGAGCATATCGTGGGGCTGGCCGGCTCCGGTGCCGCCGACGGGGTTGCGATGGCCCACTACGAGCTGCACGCCTGGTGCCTGCTGGTGCTGGCGTGGGTGTTCGTCCCTTTCTATATGCGGTCGCTGGTCTTCACGATGCCGGAATTCCTTGAAATGCGTTTCTCGCCGGCTTCGCGCTATGTGTTGTCGATCGTGTCGCTGATCACCTTCATCGTGTCCAAGATCGCCGTCGGTATTTTCGCCGGCGGCGTGGTCTTCGCCACGCTGCTACCTGAAATCCAGATACACATCGGCGGGTACGTGATCGACAGCTTCTGGATCGGCTCGATCGCCGTGATCATCCTTACGGGGCTGTACACCGTGATCGGGGGCATGCGCGCGGTGGCCTACAATGACGCCGTGCAGGTTGTGGTGCTGATCGGCGGCTCTGCCCTTCTGACCATCTACGGGTTGATCAAGCTGGGCGGCTGGCACGAATTGCGCGAAATCTGCGGCTCCGACATGTTTAACCTCTGGAAACCGCTCATCCCGGCCGGCATGGAAGGCACCTGGGCACCTGTGAAGGAGACCGGCCGCATCGCTTGGTATTTCAATGACCGCTTCCCCTGGCTTGGGATGGCCATCTGCGCGCCGGTCATCGGGCTGTGGTACTGGTGTACCGACCAGTACATCGTGCAACGTGCGCTGGGCGCCCCGAACGAGCGGGTCGCGCGGCAGGGCAGCATTTTTGCGGCCTTCCTCAAGCTGTTTCCCGTCTACCTGTTCATCATTCCCGGCCTGATCTGTTACGCCTTGGCGCAGAGCAATAAGATTCCGGAACTTTCGGCCGCCTTCGCAAAGCCCGGTGCGGCGCAAGGCGCGTTTCCGCTGATGGTTCAGTACCTGTTGCCGGTCGGGCTGCGGGGCATCGTGGTGGCGGGTCTGCTCTCGGCGCTGATGGGCTCGCTGGCCGGTGTTTTCAACGCCTGCTCAACCCTGTTCACCGTAGACCTGTATGCGAAGATGCGTCCCTTGGCCACGCAGCACCAGTTGGTCAGAATGGGGCGCATCGCCACCACCGTCATGGTGGTCATCGCGCTGGCCTGGCTGCCGGTCGTCAAGGGTGCCCACGGGTTGTATGGCTACCTGCAATCCGTCCAGGGTTACCTCGCGCCGCCGATTTTTGTGGTTTTCTTCCTCGGCGTCTTCTGGAAACGGCTGAACTGGCAGGGCTGCCTCTGGGCCATGATAATCGGGTTCATCGTGGGGCTTTTCCGCATGGTGGTGGACACGCCTGTCACGCTTGGAATCCTCAAGAGTTATCCAGAGGGCTCCTTCCTGTGGATCGTCAACAACATCAACTTCCAGTATTTCAGCATCCTGATCACCCTGATCTCAGCCGTCACGATGATCGCCGTCAGTTACTTGACGGCTGTTCCCGACTACACGAAGATCAAGGGGCTCACCTTTGCTACGGCCAGCGATGATCACCGCTCCCAGACGCTGGCGAGTTGGGGCTGGCAGGAAGTCTTGGCCTCCGGCATCATTATGGTGTTCATTATCGGCGCCTACGTTTACTTTACCGGTTGATGTCAGGGGCCACAGGCTAACAGGCTGAAGGAGTGTTTATGGCAAAGTATGCGATTGGTTTGGATTACGGCACCAACTCGTGCCGCTCGCTGATTGTGGATCTCGAGACCGGCGCGGAGGTCGCGTCGCACGTCTACAACTACCCGTCCGGGCAGATGGGCGTGATCGGCGATCCGCGCGATCCGAATGTCGCGCGGCAGAGTCCGGCGGACTATCGGGCCGGCTTGATCGAGATCGTCGTTCAAGGGCTGGTGAAGGCTACGGCTGCTGATTCCGCTTTCTCATCTGACTGCGTGGTCGGTATCGGCGTCGACACCACGGGCTCCACGCCGATGCCCGTGGACCGCGCGGGCGTGCCGCTGGCGCTGCTGCCGGCGTTCAAGGACAACCCGAACGCGCAGGCCTGGCTGTGGAAAGACCACTCCAGCCACGCCGAGGCGGCAGAGATCACGGCCTTGGCCCGCACGATGCGTCCGCACTATCTGGCCAAGTGCGGCGGCACCTACTCGTCCGAGTGGTTCTGGTCGAAGGTGCTGCGCTGCAAGCGGGCGGACCCTCGCGTGTTTGAAGCCGCGTTCAGTTTCGTGGAGCTGTGCGACTGGATTCCGGCGCTGCTCACCGGCATCGAAGACCCGCTGACGCTCAAGCGCGGCGTGTGCGCGGCGGGGCACAAGGCGCTGTACGCGCAGAGCTGGGGCGGCCTTCCGGACAAGGAGTTCCTCGGCGCGCTGGATCCGGCGCTGCCCGCATTGCGTGACCGCCTGTTTGAGACGGCGCATACGGCGGATGTCAAAGCGGGCGGCCTTTGCGCTGCGTGGGCGAAGTTGCTGGGACTGCGTGCGGGCATCGCGGTGGCGGTCGGCGCGTTCGACGCGCACATGGGTGCGGTGGGCGCGGGCTGCGCCAGCGGCAAGTTGGCCAAGATTCTGGGCACCAGCACCTGCGATCTGATGGTCGCCAAGAACGATCAGCCGCTGAAGGATATTCCGGGCGTGTGCGGGATTGTGGACGGGTCGGTGATCGCCGGGTACTACGGGATCGAGGCCGGGCAATCGGCTGTGGGCGACATCTTTCTCTGGTTCGTGAACAATCTGGTGCCGGAGTCCTTCGGCGCTTCGGCCGACGAGAAGTTTGCCGCGCTGAACGAAGCGGCGGCGAAGATCAAACCCGGCGAGAGCGGGTTGCTGGCGCTCGACTGGAACAACGGCAACCGCACGGTGTTGACCGATGTGCGCCTGTCGGGGCTGCTCCTCGGGCAGACCTTGCACTCCACCGCGCCGGAGATCTATCGCGCGCTGGTGGAGGCGACGGCTTTTGGCGCGCTGATGATCATCAATCGCGTACGCGAGTATGGCGTGCCGGTGGAGCAGGTGATCAACTGTGGCGGCCTCGCGGTGAAAAGCCCTTTCCTGATGCAGATCTACGCGGACAGCCTCAATATGCCGATGACGGTATCGGCCTCGGACCAGACGTGCGCGCTGGGCGCGGCGCTGTTCGGCGCGGTGTCGGCCGGCGTGTTTGCGGATGTGGAGTCTGCGCAGGCCAAATTGTGTCGGATCCGCGCGCGGGTGTATCAGCCGATCCCCGAGAATGTCGCGGTGTATCGCGAGCTGTTCGCGCTGTATCGGCAGCTGCACGACG
>CAZXVN010000362.1:0-6775 GCA_964643945.1 uncultured Lentisphaeraceae bacterium
TAACTGCGCCCCCTCCCCCCGCGGGGGGAGGGGAGACAAACCGCACCTTTCCTTTGGCGCACTAAACGAGCCCGCCCGCCTTGGCAGACTAACCGCGCCCTTCCCGCGCCCCGGGGGGCGCACTTAGTTTGTCAATCGACCGCCCGAAAACAAAAAACAACGTTTTTCATCCTGGGTATTCCCCTTTGGCCGGAGATGGTGCATACTCTTCCCGCTGTTGGATCGGCGTTTTAAGGTCATAATGATGAAGGAGAGTGAACGCATGAATAAAGTCTTCATTGCACCCCGACGTTATGTGCAGGGGCGGAATGCCATGCAAGAGGCGGGCGTGTTGGTTGGCGTGTTGGGGAAACGCGTGATGACGCTGTGGGATGGCCAGGTAAAAGGGATTGTGGGCGAAACCCTGTTGGCCAGCCTTCACGGTGCGGGTTTGAGCGTGGAAGACGTGGTGTTTGCCGGGGACTCGACCAAAGCTGAGGCCGCCCGGGTGGCTCGGCTCATCCGAGAGCGGAAGGTCGACGTGATCATGGGCGTCGGCGGAGGCAAGACGCTGGATACGGCCAAGGCGGCCGCAGCCGCCACGGGCATCAAAGTGGTGACCTGCCCAACGGTCGCCTCCAACGACTCGCCCACCAGTTCCTACACCGTGTGGTATGACGAGCAGGGCAACTGCATTGGGTTCGAGAGCTGGGGCGTCAACCCCGATCTGGTTTTGGTGGACACGCAAGTGATCGCGCAGGCGCCCGTGCGGACTTTTGTTGCGGGCATGGGCGATGCGTTGGCTACCTGGCTGGAGGCGGAGGCATGCTTCAAGGTGCGCGGGCCCAATCTGGCGGGCGGCACTTCTACCCTGGCCGCACTGGCGCTGGCACGGCTCTGCTACGACATTCTGATGGAACACGGCATCGATGCCAAGCGGGCGGTGGAGAAGAAGATCGTGACGCCGGCGGTTGAGAAGGTCGTCGAGGCGAACGTCCTGCTGTCAGGCCTCGGCTTTGAAAGTGGCGGCGTTGCAACGGCGCACATGGTGGCCAACTGCCTGCCCTCTTATCCCGAATGCCACGGTTTGATGCATGGCCATGAGGTCGGGTTCGGGGTTATCACACAGTTGTGTCTGGACGACGATGTCGCGGTCGAGCGTGTGCATCGGATCGTTGATTTCGAGATTGCCGTCGGGTTGCCGGTAACCTTCGCCGAAATCGGCTTGCCAGGAGTGGGCCGTGATGGACTCGCGCGCATTGGCGAAATTTGCGCGGGGTCCGGGTCGCTCTGCGGGAACCATCCGTTCACAGTGACGGCAGAGGACATCGTGAACGCGATGATCGCGGCGGATGCGCTGGGCGAGGAGCGCAAAACGAACAGCCCTCGCAGGCCATAGGGGGCTTGCGGCGGGCCGTTTGGCAGATGCGGACCGGGCGTCGGCGGTTCAATTTTGAACCTCGACAAGACCGGTCTTTTTCGGCATGATAACTCGGTTTTTTTGAGGGCTGGGGTTTTTCCGCGTACAGGCAATACACGAGGGTTGTTTATGGAAGGTAGCCACGAAGCGAATATTTTAACGGAGCCGATTCAGGCTGCGGCATGTCCGAAGTGTGGTGCGATGCTGGATGTCGCTGGGTTGGCTCCGTTTGCGGCGGTACAGTGTCCGGCTTGCGAATTCGAGTTTCATGTCCCGGCCCGGTTCGGCAATTTCATGCTTTTGCAGTTGCTGGGGGCGGGCGGCATGGGCGGCGTATACCGCGCCCGTGACGAGGGGCTGAATCGCGAGGTGGCCATCAAGGTGATGCTGAAGAGCTTGGGTGATGATCCGCACTTCGTCGAGACGTTTCAGCGTGAGGCGCAGGCCGCCGCGAAGCTCAACCATCCGCATATCGCGCAAATCTATTCTTTCGGTCAAGAGAAGGGCCAGCCGTATATTGCGATGGAACTGGTCTCTGGCGGCAGCCTCGACAAGATGATGGCGGCGCAGGGGCCGCTTGACCCGGCGCTGGTCATCCACATCGGCGCGCAAGTTGCCGAGGGGCTGAGGGAAGCCGCTGAGGCGGGGTTGGTGCATGGCGACGTCAAACCCGAGAACATCCTTTTTGACCACGACAAAGACGCTAAGCTGGTGGACTTCGGTCTCGCCGCGATGACCAGCTTGCCCAGCCATGACGTCTGGGGCACGCCTTATTACATCGCTCCTGAAAAAGTGCGTCGGCAGAAGTGTGATTTCCGTTCGGACATCTACAGTCTCGGTGGCACGCTGTACCATGCGATTACCGGGGTGCCGCCGTTTGAGGGCGAGGATGCGACGGCGGTGGTGAAGGCGCGGTTCGACGGACCGCCGAAACCGATGAGCGAACTCCGTGGCAAAGTTCCCGAGGAAGCCGAGCGGCTGATTGCGCGCATGTTAGAGGTGGAGCCGCAGATGCGGTATCCCACCTACGGATCGTTGCTGGGTGATATGCGGCGATATCTCTTCAAGACCGGGCCGATCCAACCGGGTGCGAGCTTCAAGAGGATCGTGATCAAGAACAAGCGCGCGGGCGCCCTGACTGACAAAACGGGCACGCGCGGCGAGGTGGCGCCCGGCAGGATGCGCGTGGGTCAGGGCGTCGAGGGCCTGGAGAGCGAGGAGGCGGCCGGTAAGCGCGGATGCAAGATGATCGCCCTGATCGTGGGGGGGCTCGTGTTGTTGGTGCTCCTGGCGGCAGGCGGCTTAATCGGCGGCAAGGTCTATATGGGCCTTCAGAAAGTCAAGGCCGAACTGCTGCAGTTTGAAAAGGCACAGGCGGGCGCCAATGCCTCGATCGCGGAATCGGTGATTAGGGCCAAGAAGGTGACTGAGCGTGTTCACGCGTATGTGCAGGAGGCGGCGGAATATGCCAAGACCGCCGCAGATGCGGTGGTGGCGGTGTTGGGTGAGGGCGTGCGGGCGAGCATGGTGCCGCCCGAGCCCGACTACGCGAATGCGCAAGCCGTCGTACCCGCAGCGTCGAACGTGGCGGCGGTCGTCTCGAACGCGGTGCCCGCGCAGGTCGCCGTGTCGCCGGAGGACAAGCCTGCCGCAGCGGAGGACAAGCCTGCCGTCGCGGAGGGTGATGCGCATCCCGTGGTCGCAATCGTGCGAGGGATGTACGAGGACGCTTATGTGGTCAAAAAGGCTGCTCGGGTGGCCGACCGCCTGTTGGCAGAGGTGGAGGCGCAGGCAAAATCGGCTGAAAGCCTGACGCGGCCCGACCAGGTTGATGCCTTGATCAAACTGGTGAATGGACTGGTCGAGAAGGTGAACACCCTGTCGTACACAAAGGAAATCAGCGAGGCTCCCCGCAAGGTGGCGCAACTCAAGCGAACGCTGGCGAGCGTCAAGGCCGATGCGGCGTCGCTGGCCGAGATGAAGCGTCAAGAAGCGTTGGAAAAGGAGAAGAAACTCAAAGCCGATGAGGTTGCCGAAAAAAAGCGGTTGGAACACGAGGCGAACAAGGAGAAGGCAAAAAGTGAATTGGCTAAGGTGGCGGCCTCCGAGGCCGCGAACTTGCCAGCTCTCAAGCAATTGCAGTTCCGCGAGGCGGTTCGCGTGCTCGACGCCCTCACGGAGGAGGTGGCGTCGCAGGAGGCGAAAGCAGCCATTGTGATCGCGGTCGAACGGGTTAACCGCGTCAAGGACTTCCATAATTACTTGGTCGAGAAGGTGCCGGGATTCAAGTCCCGCCCCGGCTGGATCATCGAAAGTGCGGATCAGAAGTTCCTGACGGTTGCGGGTAAAAAGATCTCGTGGGTGGACGTCTATGCCACGCGTCTCGACATCGTGGCGGAGCTGATCAGGGGTCTGGTGATGGACGAGCAGGCCACCAAGAGCTTGCGGTTGCGCGAAAAGACGCGGCTCATGACCAATGCCTCGCTCTGCCTCGCGTTGTTCTATCAAGAGAGCATGTCGGCAAAGGAGGTCGCGAAAAAGCTGGCGACGGACGCGGCCCAGTTGTTCGATGTTGATGCCGACAACATCAGGCAGCTTCTGCCGGAGTTTTTCAAGTAATGCGATACGTCAGCACGCGGGGCGGCGGTGAGCCGCTTACGTTCAAAGACGCCATCCTGACCGGTTTGGCGCGTGACGGCGGGCTTTTTCTGCCCGAAAGCATTCCTGATGTGCGTGGCCGGTTGGCCGCATGGGGTGCGCTCTCGTATCCGGAACTGGCCTTCGAAATTATCCGGCTGTTTGCGGACGACATCCCCGAAGCGGCGTTGCGCGCCATCGTCAACCGGAGTTACGCGGCGTTCCGCCATGCCGAGGTCACGCCGGTGGTCCGGGTCGGGCCGATGCATGTCGTGGAGCTTTTTCATGGCCCCACGCTCGCGTTTAAAGATGTGGCGTTGCAGTTCCTCGGCAACCTCTTCGAGTATGTTTTGGGCGAGACCCGCAGCGAGATGAACATTGTCGCGGCCACCAGCGGTGACACCGGCAGTGCGGCCATCGACGGCGTGCGCGGACGCGAGCGCATCCGCATCTTTGTGATGCATCCGCATGGGCGTGTGAGTGTGGTGCAGGAGCGGCAGATGACGACAGTGGTGGACGCCAACGTCCACAATCTGGCCGTGGACGGAACCTTCGACGACTGTCAGGATATCGTCAAAGAACTTTTTGGCGACTTGCATTTCCGCGACACCTGCAAGCTGGGCGCGGTGAACTCCATCAACTGGGCGCGCGTGTTGACGCAGATCGTCTATTACTTTTACGCCGCTTTCCGCGTTCAGGCCACCACCGGCGCGAAACAGGTGCGCTTCACGGTGCCGACCGGCAACTTCGGTGATATTTTCGCGGGCTACATGGCGTTGAAGATGGGGGTGCCCAGCGACAAGCTGGTGTTGGCTACAAACGAGAACGATATTCTGGCGCGTTATTTCGCCACGGGTGTCTACAGCGTCGGCACGGTCGCGTCGACGCTGAGCCCATCCATGGATATTCAGGTGGCGAGTAATTTCGAGCGTTACCTTTATTACCTTGCGGACGGGGATGCCGCCGTGCTGAGGTGCTGGATGGCGGCCTTCAAGGCCTCCGGCACGCTGCGCCCCGGTGTTGCGCCGAACACCTGTATCGTTGCTGGACGCGGCGACACGGAGATGACGCTCGCCACGATTCGTGAATACTGGAAAAAGTACCATTACCTGCTTGATCCGCATACGGCGGTGGGCGTAGCGGTGGGTTCGCGCTTTTTGGACGCGGCAGTGCCGATGATCTGTCTGGCTACGGCCCACCCCGCCAAGTTCGGCGACGTGATCCTGCGAGCGACCGGCCAGGACCTGGCGCACCATCCGATCCTTGATGCGCTGTCGAAGCTGCCGACCCGTATGCAGGTTGTGCCGGCCCAGGCGGAGGCGGTGGCCACGATCATCAAAAAGGCGGTTGAGGGGTAGATGATCGACCCCGCGACATTCCAATGTGCGCGGTGTGGCGCCTGTTGCCGCGTGCCGGGCACTGTCGCACTCCAAGCCGGAGAACCCGAGACCATTGCCGCCTTTCTGGGTCTGGACGTTTACGCATTCACCGCGGCCTACACCACCCTGATGCTGAATCGGAGCGTTCTCTCCCTCATCGAAAGCGAAGACGGGCGTTGCGTTTTTTTACAGGACGACAACACCTGCCGTATCCAACCCGTGAAGCCCGCGCAATGCACCGGCTTTCCCTTCCTGTGGCGAAGCAAAACACTGGAGCGGAATTGCGCGGCTTTAAAACAAGCGAGAACAGGGAGCAGGACAGTTTCGGGATAGTCCCTGACTCCCGACTCTCAAGCTTGCTTATCTTGTTGACGCTATGGCCTAAGTAGATTAGGCTACATTCAGTTTAAACCTATCAGCGTCAGAGGTCATTGATCGATTTGGAAACAGCAAGCATGAGGAGATTCAGTATGAGGAAGTTGAGCGTTGGGGCCGTCTTATTGTTCGCAACCCTGTCGGCTTATGCTGACGTAACCCTGAACGGTCTTTTTGGCGATCACATGGTTTTTCAGCGGGAGATACCTGTAGCGGTGTTCGGCACGGCGGCTCCCGGCGAAACGGTGACGGTCTCTTTTGCGGGCAAGGAAAAATCGGCGACCGCTGACAAGGACGGCCGGTGGCGCGTCAAGCTTGACGCGATGAAGGCTTCGACGAACTCGGCCGCTATGACCATCGCAGGCAAAAACACGCTCAAGATCAGCGATATCATCGTCGGCGATGTCTGGGTTTGCAGCGGCCAGTCGAACATGGAATGGACATTGGGCGGATGCAACAGACCGGATGACATCAAAGATGCGGATTTTCCGCTGATGCGACAGTTCCATGTGCCAGGCCGCGTGTTATCTTCCCCCGTAACAGACACAAAGAACGGGTGGGTGGTCTGCACGCCCCAGTCTGCCGGCAATTTTACGGCGGTGGGTTTCTATTTCGGCCGCAAACTGCACCGGGAGACCGGCATTCCGATCGGTCTGCTCAAAAGCGCCTGGGGCGGAACGGCCATCGAGCCTTGGGTTTCATCTGCGGGTCTGGCTACAATTCCCGAGCTGGCGAAAGACAAGGCGAATCTTGACACGCAGATCAAGGCTTATGTCGACGCGCTGGCGGGCTTAAATCCTAAGATCGACACTTACGTGTCTGAGGCGCGGAAGGCGCTCAGCAGCAATGCCGAGCTGCCTGCTCCGGTAGAATTGCCGTCTTATCCCATTTCCAACGGCGGGCCCGGTGGTTGGCACTGCCTCTACAACGGCATGATCAGTCCGCTCACCCCCTTCGGGATCAAGGGCGCAATCTGGTATCAGGG
>CAZXVN010000363.1:0-2601 GCA_964643945.1 uncultured Lentisphaeraceae bacterium
TCCCAGTTGTGCGGCGGATGCCACGAAAGGAACAGCGCGAACGGCTTCGCCGCGTTGTCCCCGATGAATCTCATCGCCTGCCGCGTCTGCGCGTATGTCTCCCAGTCGCCGCAAAGCTGCTTCCGCCCGCTCTCGTCCCAGTAATAGGCGCGCTTCTCATCGAAAAGCTCATTGCAGTTGTTCGACAGAAACATCTGGTCGAAGCCGTAGCGGAGCGGGCCGGCTGGAATCGGCCGGTTGCGGTCGCCGCCGTAGAGATGCCACTTGCCGACATAGCCGCAGGCATAGCCGGCATCGCGCAGCACCTCGCCGAAGTAGCGGCCTTCGCCGGGAACGATGCGGATGTCGTTGCAGAACGCGCCGCTGCGCAGCGGGTGCTGTCCGGTCAGGAGCAGGCCGCGAAACGGCGTACACACCGGCGAGCTGGAAACGCACTGGTTGAACCGTACCCCCTCCGCCGCAAATATATCGAGGTTCGGCGTTTTGATGTCCGTGTTGCCTGCGCAGCCGAGCATGTCGAAGGACTGCTGATCGCTGAACACAAACACCAGGTTGGGCCGCTTCGCGGCAGCTTTCGCCGCGGCACAGTGTCCGAGCACCGGAACCCCCAGCGCCATCCCGGCCCCCGCCCGTATCAGAAAATCGCGCCGCCTCATTTTCGGCTCCTTGTCAATTCACTCATGGCCAGGCCTGCTTTCCGGAACATGCGGCGTGCCGGTCAAAAATACAATTCCACCAGCGACTGATACTTCCCGGGTGCGCCGAACATGGGGCAGTTGCGCTTTTTCATCACGTTGTCCAACTCTCTGACCGCTTGACGTGAAAGCTCTTTGGGCTTCCGCCCGGATGCCAGCACTTTAAGAATAGAATACGCCGACATTTCCAGCAGCTCCACATTCATCAGGGTCCATTCAATCGAATCGGCACTCATGACCACAAGGCCATGGTTTTCCATCAGGAAGCTGTTGTACTTCTGCAGGAACGGGCTGAATTTATCCGCCAGCTCCTGGGTTATCGGCTCGGCATACGGGACCAGGGGCACGGGGCCGACTTCGTGCGTTGTCTCTGGGAAGAATGGCCGCATCAGCAGGTTGGGCCCCTTCATAATGGCAAAGGCACCGACATTCGGAGCATGGCAATGTAAGACCGATTTAATATCAGGACGCTCCTCGAAGAATTTCAGGTACATCCACTTCTCCCCGGTAGGCTTGCGGGATCCTTCGACGGTGTTGCCCTTTTTGTCGATGAACACCACGTCTTCCTGCTGAACATCTCCCTTATTCCGCATCGTAGGCGTAATGAGGATCAGGTTATCTTCCAGCCTCCAGGCCAGGTTCCCTCCATAGCCGGTGACATACATGTTTGCCGCCAGCTTGTGGCAGACTTTGAGAAAAGTGGCGATTTCTTTTTTGTATTTGGTGCTGTACTTCATCATGAACATTTTATCCTTACTACTCTTTCAGGAGTTTCTCGATTTCGTTGCGCGTCGGGACCGAGGTTTGCGCGCCCAGCCGTGTCACGGAAAGGGCCGCCGCCGCATTCGCGAAACGGACGGCGTTCTCCAGGGTCGTCCCTTCGACCAGCGCGACGGCCAGCGCGCCATTGAACGTGTCGCCCGCAGCGGTGGTGTCTACCGCCTTGACCTTGAAGCCCGGAACCAGTTTTCTGACCCCGTCGCCGACGACGAACGCACCGCGCGAACCCAGCGTGATGATCACGGTCTTGACACCGCAAGCAAGCAGCTTGTCCGCGGCTTTTGCCGCCGTCTGCGTGTTGCTCACTTTTATGCCGGTCAGCCGTTCGGCCTCGCTCTCGTTCGGCGTGATGATGGAAACCCTTCTTAACAGTTTGTCCGGAAGCGCCCGGGCAGGTGCCGGGTTGAGGATCACCCGCACGCCGGCCTTTGCCGCCAGATCAGCCGCTGCCTGAACGGTATCCAGCGGGGTTTCCAGCTGCATGATCAGCATGTCAGCGCCGGCAAAAACATTTTTTGCCTTCTTGACATCAGCCGGGGAAAGCCCGTTGTTCGCGCCGCCCGCCACGGCAATGCTGTTCTCGCCGTCCTTGGCCACGAAAATCAGGGCCACGCCGGAGGGTTTGGACGTGTCACGCGAAACATGGTCCGTGTTGATCCCTTCCTTTACAAAGCCGGCGACCGCCTGGTCCCCGAACATGTCCCGTCCGACACGGGCGATGAAGGTCACCTTGCCCCCTGCCCGCGCCGCGCCAACGGCCTGGTTCGCCCCTTTGCCGCCGGCCGCCGTAACGAATTCGCCGCCGAGGATCGTCTCGCCCGGCCGCGGAATGTGATCCAGCTTGATGATCATGTCGGTGTTGGAACTGCCGACGACAATAATATTTTTGCTCATAGTGCTGTCCTCACGGTTTCGATGCGATCAGGATTCCAAGGCCGATCAGGTAGAAAAGAAACATTGCCGCCAGCAGTTTATTTGTCCCAGACGGCGCGCCTTTGAATTCCTTCCAGATGAACACACCCCAGAGTGCGCCGACCATCGTAGCGCCCTGGCCGAGTCCATACGACAACGCCGCCCCGGCCTTGGTGCTGGCGATGATGCTGAAGCTCATGCCGACGTTCCAGAT
>CAZXVN010000364.1:0-3779 GCA_964643945.1 uncultured Lentisphaeraceae bacterium
CGTTATCGGCCAGAAGCGCTTTGACCGTTGTGGGCAGGTTGTAAGTGCCCAACCCGAAATAGCGGACCAGCTTGTATCGGCCGTCGAAAACACCGCGGAATAGCTCACGCTTTTCAAGGTTCGGCACGCCAATCTCTTTGACGAGGCCTTTGAACGCCTCCCTGCCGCGATGAAACTCCTGGCCGGCCTGAGCTGCTGCGACGTCGAACACCTTGGGCGCGTTGCGGCTGAACCATTCCGCGTCGATGGTGGCGATCATATCGTAGGTCATCAGGCTCCCCTTGCCGGGTTTGGCACTGCTGCCGCGGGGCCCGACAGAAGCGGGATCACTCACCACGCCGGAGAGGTCATGGCCTTTCAGGAGCGGGTAGCGCTGCCGCCGTTCGGCCTCCGACAGGCCGGCAAACGCCAGGATCGTGGGCACCAGATCGAGATGCGATCCCACCGCATCCGTCCTTTGTCCGCCGGGGTGGCGCGGATCGGCGATCACCAGCGGCACGTTGACGGTCTCCTGAAACGCCACGCTGCCCTTTTGGCGCAGGTGATGGGCACCTCCCAGCTCGCCGTGATCAGCCGTGAAAATGACGATCGTGTTGTCGGCCTGGCCGCTTGCGTCCAGCGCATCCAGTACCGCGCCGATATGGCGGTCCACGTCGAGATGGCAGTTGAGGTAGTAGTTGACATGGTTGTGCCACATATCCCGGCGCGCCTCCGGAATCTGGCCGTAGTACACATCGCACAGGCGCTTGTAGTTGCGGACGGCCGGCGGCTGCCCCTCCAGATCGTCGAAGAAGGATGCCGGCAAGGTGGTCGACCATTTCTGGCGGTACAGCGGCATATCGGGCGCGCTAAAAATCGGGAACATGCTCTTGGCCTGTACGGTCTCCGTTCCGTCGGTATCATAGTACATCACATCGTGCGGATTGACGAAGTTTACGCTCATGAACCACGGCTTGTTGGCGGCGACCTCAGGAGCCCGCTTTTTCAGCCAGTCAACGGCCTCGGCCGCAATCAGCGGATCTTTTTTGAGTCCATCCATAGGCCCGCCTTGCACATCGCCCGAATCCTGGTACTCGGAGAAGCCGTAGGGTTCCATCGCCTCGCGGGAGCCCTTAGCAGGAAACTCTGAGAGGTGCCACTTGCCTTTATAGACGGTGTGATAACCCAGATCACGCAGTATATGTCCGATGGTGGGCAAGCCCTCCGGATCAGCCTTCATGTCGTCGATCCATGCGAAATTGGTATTGTCAAACATGCGGGTGTGAGGCGTATGCCTTCCGGTCAGCATCACCGAGCGGGAAGGCGTGCATACGGTGGTGGTGCAGTGGTGATTGTTGAACGTCACGCCACGGGCGCGAATGCGATCCCGGGAGGGCAAAGCAAATTCCGCCGGCATGGGCTGGTGGGCATATTCCTGGTCGGTTACGATCATCAGAATGTTGGGTCGCTTAGTCATGATTTGTTCTCCTTGTCCGTTGATATCGGTCATTCTCTACAAGGCTTGGGTTGTGCGCTCAGGGTGGCGTGACACGAGCCTCTTCGGGTTGCCGGCTCATGATTTCGTCCGCATAGCGCCCGCTTTTGAGCAAGTTCGCCATTTCCCGCATGGGCCGGTCCGTATGTTCAAAAGAACGCCTCCTTGATCGCACGTATCTCTGAGGCGCGTTCATCAACCGGGATGATGGGCAACTCGCCCTTCTTGGCGGGCAGGTTGCGTAGATAATCCATGATCGCCTGCCACTCCTTAATCTCATGCACAGCGCCAATCCCCGGACCTGTGACGATGCTGCTGCTGTCCACCGAACCCATCGGCTGCATCAGTTGCGCCGCACTGCCGCGTGGGTCGTCGAGCGCTTCGATCCTCGACGTGAGCGGCTGCCCCAGCTTGTTCTTGGGCGCAATCGCCAGCAACCCCTTTGTCCACGTGGGGATGGCCTTGATAATCATGCCGAGCATCAGTGGACACGTCAGACTGTACAATTTATCATCCTTGCCCGTCATGTCGATCGCCTGATAACCGCGGTCAAGATCGCCCAATTCGATCCGGGTCACCACGTCAAACTTTGGACGCGATTCATCATAGCAAAATCTCATGCCCGATACACGAGGAAAATACTCGCCGGGATGGGCTGGATTTTCGACGAGCATGAACTCCAGGATATGCTTCAGTTCCAGACCCGTGAACCAGCCGGTCACCAGCGCGCTGCCGGCTGTGGCATCCACCACACCGCAGCCGAGTGGCGCGACGGCGAACACATCATAAACCGTCAACACGCCGGACTTGCCGCGCATCAGGCTGGCGCGCATCATCCCGTTGGCAGTGAAACCGATGTCCGCTTTCGTGGCCTTCCGGTGCGCATCGGTCACGAGGTTCGCGAGAAGCGTGCCCGCCGCGATATCGGTGAAGGTGTTGGGCAGGTCGCACGGCGCGATTGCCAGCGGCTGGTCAACACTGTAGCCGCGCGATGCGAAGACCGCTGCGGTGACTGACTTCTTGAAATTTTCGATCTCGTCGGCAATGGCCCGGTCACCCACAACCGTGTCGTCGATCGGCAGGAGACTGTAGGACGCGACCGTCAGCGTGTCTCCCTCCAGCGTGATCACCAGTTCGCCAAGGTTCCGGCTTTCCTTGCCGGTCTGGACCACAGGTGTCCGGCCGTTGACGAGTATCGCCTCATTCAACTCGGTATGGCTGTGGCCACCGATCACGATATCGATGCCCGGCACGGACTCAGGCAGGCGCACGTCATCGCCGCCGGCATAGCGCCCGTCCGATCCCCTTTCCACGCCGCCGTGGCTGAGGCAAATGACCACATCCACCTTTTCTTTTTCGCGGAGGGTTTTCACCATCGCCTGGGCCGTCGCGATGGCGTCTGAAAAGACAATGGCGCCGCCGTTGGTATAGTGTTGGGCTTCCTTGCCGAGCACCCCGAAGAGGCCGAAGCGGATGCCGCCGCGCTCGATCACGGTGTAGAGGCGTATGAAACCTTCCTTGCTCAGACGCTGCAGGTCAACCAGCGTGGGATCGTCTTTCGAGAAGTTGGAATTGGAGGCAAGCACGGCAGGCACCCGGCCCGCTTTCGCGGCCAGGCTGATGGCCTTGCCCAATCCGTCCGGCCCGAGATCGGTTTCATGGTTGCCGAACGTGGTGGCGTCGTAACCCATCAAAGACATGAGCTGCAGCTCACTGCCGATTTCACGGCTGGCTGCGGCGAACGGCGTCCCCATGCTGTAGTCCCCTGCGTCCAGCACCAGCACGGGTCCCTGAGCACCTTGCGCCGCCCGCCGCTGCGCGATCAGGCTGGCCAGACGCGCATACCCGCCGCGTGTCGCGTCGTCATTGAGCGTAAACGGTGTGTAGTCCGCAGCCGGCCCCATACCGATGAAACTCGAGTGCAGGTCGTTGGTGTGTAAAATGGTGAAGGTCTGTTTCATTGGTTCATATTCCAGCCAGGGGATCCCAGAGTCTCTTGAAGCCAAACCCTTGGAAATCCTTTACATTGCGCGTCGCAAATTCGGTTACGCCGTGATGTCGCAACGTCAAGGCCAGACGCACATCGTAGACTTTTCGGTATGGAAAATCCGCCTTTGCGGCGAGGGCCCATAGCCGCTTCATGACATCCGACTGAGAACTAGAGTAATCCAAGATCAGCCAACACGGATGGGAGCGAAAGCGCTGAATGATCTGTGTTGCATCCACTCCGTTGAGCGGGTGTTTCGAGACCGTGGGGTTCCGCAGGAGTCCATAGAGTTCGACAAGCACCAACTCGCAAAGGGCA
>CAZXVN010000365.1:0-10982 GCA_964643945.1 uncultured Lentisphaeraceae bacterium
CGTAATGGCGACATGACTGACTCCCTTCCGTTAAGGGCCGCCGCACCATGCGGCGGCCGCGGAAGTCAGTATACGCCTCGGTAAATTAAAAAACCGCCTCGCGTCGGAGTCTTACTCCGCGCTAGCGGTTCCGTTCAACACTCCGTTGGTTTTGTGGTCGGGCACGTGGTCAGGTTCGCCGCAGTATAGCATTGCGTGGGGAAGGTATCCGGACAGCTTGTCGGCGTCTGCGGACACTCGGTGGGATTGCCGGTCGGACATTCTGTCGCGGTTGTGGAGCAGTGCGTGGGGTACTGCAGAGGACAATCCGTCGGTGCTTGCACACATTCCGTCGGCTTCGTTGAGCACTGGGTCAGTGCCCCGAACGGGCACTCAGTGGGGAAGGTTGAGCACTGCGTTTGCACGTAGTGCGAGCAGATCGTGGGGTCCTGGACGCACTCGGTCGGGGTGCCGCCTGTGCACTCGGTGAGGATCTTCGGACATTCCGTCGGCTTCACCGCGCACTCGGTGATCACCGGGGTGGGACAGGTTGTGTGGCCGCCGCTGCACTCGGTCGAATCGGCCGGACACTTGGTCGGTTCGGCCAGGCACTCGGTCTGATACGTGGTCGGGCAGGTGGTGTACCCGCCCGTGCAGTGAGTCGGGTCCTTGGGACAGGTCGTCGGCTCAACCGGGCACTCGGTGTCTACGCCGGTTGGGCATTGCGTGTACGTGCCCCCGGCAGCAGTGCATTCGGTGGCGTAGGTCGTACAGGTTGTCGGCTCGACCGGACATTCCGTCGGGTTGCCGGTCGGGCATTCGGTGTAGGTTCCGCCCATGCACTGTGTTTTGTCCTTCGGACATTCAGTCGGGAAGACCGGGCACTCCGTTTGGATCGGACACTGGGTCAGGAACGTCGAGCAGATTGTTTGCAGGACCACGGAACAGTCCGTGATATGAATGGTGCAGATGGTCTGCTCGACCGGGCATTCGGTTGGGATGCCGGTCGGACAGTCGGTGACCTGCGATCCAGCGACGCATGCCGTCGGATCGGACGGACACGACGTCGACACGGTCGGGCATTGGGTGTCGATCGTGCACTGCGTCAGGTAGAGGGGACACGTTGTTACCGCACCGATCGTACATTCCGTAAACATGCTGACGCCACACTGGGTGACGTGGCCGGGGGTACATTCCGTCAGGGTCAGCGGGCAGACCGTCGGGTTAACTGCGCACTGCGTGGTGTTGTTCGGGAAGGGACATTCCGTGAACGCGGCGCCGGGCGTACACTCAGTGAAATTCTTCGGACACTGGGTGGGTTCCACCGGGCATTCCGTGGGATTGCCGGTCGGACACTCGGTCGGGGTTCCAGGGGGAACGGAGCATTGTGTTGGCACTTGCGCCGGACAGACGGTGAGGAGGTCCAGAGGACACTGTGTGAAGACCTTCGGACACTGGGTAGCGACGGGGACGCTGGGGCAGACGGTTGCGGGCTGGATACAGGCGGTCAGTTGGAACGGACACACGGTCGGGTTGCCCCCCGCCGGACAGGCCGTAGCAACTATTTTCACGCCGCATTGGGTGATTTGGGCGGGACACACGGTCGGGTTAGCCACCGCTGCGCATTGCGTAATGGCCGCAACACAAAGCGTCGGAGCCTTGGGACAAGTCGTCACCAGCGCCACCGGGCAAACCGTGGGAACGGCGACACAGGCCGTCACATTTGCCGGACAGGTGGTCTTCGCAGCCGGGCAAACTGTGACTCCGGCGGGGAAGATCGTCGGCTTGAGCTGGGCATCGGTTGACTTGATTCGATAAAAGGCTTGCTTGTCGTTCGGTGGAACCGGAGCCGACACAAACATCACTCCCGACGTCGCGGAAACGAGGATGTTCGAATAGGAAGCCGCGAGATCCCATGGAGGCGGACTCGTGTCGAGGTCGTCTGCGTGCTCCGGGTAGTAATTGTCGGGCGCAGGAAAGCTGTATTCCATTTGCACGTAAGTTGGCTTACCCAGCGCATCGATATGGACCGGCGGCGGCGCGGCCAGCGCGTTGATCAGGAAGATACCGCTGACGAGAGCGGCAACCATAACGGACGCTCTGAAAACGAGCCGTCGAGATTGGGACAGGTTAATGAGGAGTGACATTTTGTGGTTCCTTTCAGTGAATGGGATTCGAACGAACTTCAATTGCCTGATAACAATAGAAAACCCGTAAAAGGTCTACATGCTACTACACAGCAGTAGAAGACCCTATGTGCCGTAATTGCCAATACTGTTTCACACATAAGCCCTATTGTCAACAAATTTTTTCATGTTACTCATATTTTTTTAGGGCCGGTTTTTCGAGTTCCCGTTTGCGGCGCTTGCAAAACCCCTTTGCGGCAAAGAGAATTCGGGAAGACGCCCCGAATATCGTGTCGAAGGGTTATCGCACGGGCTTCCCGGACGCACGATTCTGTTTCAAAGTGGGCTCTGGACAGAGGCCTGTGCCAATATGAGACAGAATGACCCGATTCGTTAAAACGAGACACAGGAATTGCGCCAGAACCTCGTTGGGGTGTCTCAGGCAGACAGGTTGTCCGTTGTCATAATACAGTATAAATTGTTAATAAATAATGATTTGTGATAATTAAACAACATAGATCAGGCAGGCGTGGCATATAAGATGCTTCTTAGAAGTGCGTTCGCAAAACGATCAGTTTCTTAAAAAAACAAGGCGAACGGATTGGAGCTGAGGCATGGCAAAGGTTTTAGGTATTGATTTGGGAACGACGAACTCCTGCATGTCAATCATGGAGGGCGGTGAGCCGGTCGTGATTCCGAATGTCGAGGGGCAGCGCACGACGCCTTCGATCGTGGCGTTCACCAAGAGCGGCGAGCGACTGGTGGGCCAGTCGGCGAAACGTCAGGCGGTGACCAACCCCAAGCAGACGATCTACTCGATCAAGCGTTTCATGGGGCGACGTTACGATGAGATGGCCCAGGAAATCTCGATGGTGCCCTACGATGTGGTGCGGGCCTCTAACGGTGACGCGCATGTCAAAGTCGGCGACAAGGTCTTTTCGCCGCCTGAGATTTCGGCGATGATCCTTCAGAAGCTCAAGGCCGATGCGGAGGCGTTTCTGGGCGAGGCCATCACGCAGGCGGTGGTCACGGTTCCCGCTTATTTCAACGATAGCCAGCGGCAGGCCACCAAGGACGCGGGGCGGATCGCGGGCCTCGAGGTGTTGCGTATCATCAACGAGCCTACGGCGGCTTCGCTGGCCTATGGCCTGGACAAGAAAAAGGATGAAAAGATCGCCGTGTACGACTTCGGCGGCGGCACGTTCGATGTTTCCGTTCTCGATATCGGCGACGGGGTATTCGAGGTCAAGGCCACCAACGGCGACACGCACCTCGGAGGTGACGATCTCGACCAGCTCATCATGAACTGGCTGACCGCCGAATTCAAGAGGGAGAACGGCATCGACCTCTCCAAGGATACCATGGCGTTGCAGCGTCTCAAAGAGGCGTCCGAGAAGGCCAAGTGCGAGCTTTCTTCCGCCACGACGTCCGAGATCAACTTGCCGTTCATCACGGCGGACGCAACCGGCCCTAAGCATCTGACCGTTACGCTCACCCGCGCGAAGCTGGAGCAGCTTACGGACACTCTGATCGAGCGCACCACGCAGCCCTGCCGCAATTGTTTGCGCGACGCGGGCCTGAGTTCGGTGGACGAGGTGGTCCTGGTCGGAGGACAGACCCGCATGCCCAAGATTCAGGAGAAGGCGAAGGCGCTCTTTGGTAAAGAGCCGCACAAGGGCGTGAATCCAGACGAGGTCGTCGCGGTCGGCGCGGCCATTCAGGGCGGCATCCTCAAGGGCGAGGTCAAGGATGTGCTGTTGCTTGACGTGACGCCGCTGACGCTCGGGATCGAGACGCTGGGCGGCGTCATGACTCCGCTCATCGAGCGCAACACCACGATCCCCACCAAAAAAAGCGAGATCTTCAGCACGGCGGCGGACAACCAGCCCTCGGTGGAGATCCACGTTTTGCAGGGCGAGCGCAAAATGGCCGGCGACAACAAGGCCATCGGCAAGTTCCATCTCGACGGGATCCCGCCCGCGCCGCGCGGCCGTCCGCAGATCGAGGTTTCATTCGATCTCGACGCCAACGGCATCCTTAACGTGAGCGCCAAGGATCTCGGCACCGGCAAGGAGCAGAAGATCACGATTACCGCCTCCAGCGGCCTCTCGAAAGAAGAGATCGAGCGGATGCGCAAGGACGCGGAACTGCATGCCTCGGAAGACACCCAGCGCCGCGAGGAGGTCGAGTCCCGCAACCAGGCCGAGAACCTCTGTTATCAGGTCGAGAAGATGCTCTCCGAGAACGACGCCAAAATCCCTGCCGAAAAGAAAAGGCCGGTCGAACAAGCGGTGGCCGATCTCAAGAGCGTCCTGAAGAGCGGTTCGATGAGTGACATTAAGGCCAAACAAGAGGTGCTGACCAAGGCCATGGACGCGGTGACGCAGGGTATGTATAGCCAGCAGCCAGCCGATGGCCAGCAGCAGCCCGGCGCGGGTTTCGGCGGCACGGAGACGGAGGACCGTTCAGCCTCGTCCGGCCCAGCCGCCAACGAAGACGGCGTGATTGATGCAGATTACACGATGATGGATGACGACAAGAAGAAAAAATGAATTTGATCGCGTGGGTGCGCGATTCGAATCGATTGTAGGGGCGGGCCTCCGTGCCCGCCCGGCACTTAAACAACAAAGGAGAAACAGTATGGCGAAGATTCGTCCGCTCGGCGACCGCGTGTTGGTCGAGCCTATTGATGTGAAGGAACAGAACAAGGGTGGCATCATTATTCCTGATTCCGCCAAAGATAAGCCGATGGAAGGCAAAGTCATCGCGATCGGCAAGAAGCGTGACGAGGACGGCAAAGCGATCCCGTTCGACGTCAAGGTCAACGACAAGGTGCTGCTGCCCAAGTATGGCGGCACGGAAGTCAAGATCAACGACAAGACCTACCAGCTCGTCCGCGAAGAGGACCTGCTCGGCGTGATCGAATAACCTGAACCCACTAACGTTTACGGAGAATAGTTATCATGGCTGCAAAGCAACTGATGTATGACACCGAAGCCCGCCAGAAGATTCTGTCCGGCATTTCAAAACTGAGCCGCGCCGTCGCCACGACCCTCGGGCCGTGCGGGCGCAATGTGATCCTCGACAAGAAATACGGTTCCCCGTCCATCACCAAGGATGGCGTGACCGTGGCCAAGGAGATCGAGCTGCCTTGCCCGTTCGAGAACATGGGCGCTCAAATGGTGCGCGAAGTCGCCAGCAAGACCAGCGACGTGGCTGGTGACGGCACGACGACCGCGACGCTGTTGGCCGAGGCCATCTATCGCGAAGGCCTGAAGAACGTCACTGCGGGAGCGAACCCGATGGCCATCAAGCGCGGCATCGACAAGGCCACCAAGGTTGTCGTCGAAGCCATTGCGAAACAGGCCAAGAAAGTCAAGGACCCCTCCGAGATCGCTCAGGTCGCCTCCATCTCCGCCAACGGCGAAGAGGAGATCGGCGCCATCATCTCGGACGCCATGGACAAGGTCGGCAAGGACGGCACCATCACGGTGGAAGAGGCCAAGACCCTCGAGACCACGCTCGACGTCGTCGAAGGCATGCAGTTCGACAAGGGCTATCTGTCACCGTATTTCGTCACCTCTCCCGAGGAGATGGAGTGCGTGCTGGAGAACCCCTATATCCTGATCTTCGAGAAGAAGATCTCGAACCTTAACGACATGCTGCCCCTGTTGCAGACCGTCGCCAAGTCCGGCAAGCCGCTGCTGATCATCGCCGAGGATGTCGAGGGCGAAGCCTTAGCCACCCTTGTTGTGAACAAACTGCGCGGCACCCTGCAGGTCGCGGCCGTCAAGGCCCCCGGCTTCGGCGACCGCCGCAAGGCGATGCTCGAGGATATCGCCGAACTCACCGGCGGCAAGATGCTGAGCGAGGATCTCGGCATCAAGCTCGAGAACGTCGATGTCGGCGAACTCGGCCGCGCGAAGAAGGTCACGATCAGCAAGGACAACACCACCATCGTCGAGGGCGGCGGCAAGACCAGCGCCATCCAGGCGCGCGTGGCGCTGATCAAGAAGCAGATCGACGACACCACCTCCGACTACGACCGCGAGAAGCTCCAGGAGCGCCTCGCCAAGCTGGCCGGCGGCGTGGCGGTCATCAAGGTCGGCGCGGCGACTGAAGCGGCGATGAAGGAGAAGAAGGATCGCGTGGAAGACGCGCTGCACGCGACGCGTGCGGCTGTGGAAGAGGGCATCGTCGCCGGCGGCGGCGTGGCGCTCATCCGCTGCCAAAAGGCGCTCGACAACATGAAGCTCGACGGCGACGAGACCGTTGGCGTGGCGATCATCAGCAAGTGCCTCGAAGCCCCGTTGCGCCAGCTTGTGGCGAACGCCGGCCTCGAAGCCGCGCTGATCGTCGAGAACGTGAAGAACGGCAAGGGCTCCTACGGCTACAACGTGGCGACCGGCAAGTACACCGACCTCGTGAAGGACGGCGTGCTGGATCCGGCCAAGGTGACCCGCACCGCGCTGCAGAACGCGGCGTCGATCGCCGGCCTGCTGCTCATCACCGAGTGCATGGTCACGGAGATTCCCGAGAAGAAGGAAGCTCCGATGCCCGGCGGCGGCGGCGGCATGGGCGGCATGGACATGTAAGAGACCGTCAGGTCGCTTGACAAAAAGAGGGGCGGGCGCGTCAAGCGTCCGCCCCTTCTTTTTTCGGTACGCGCTGGTTTTGTTTTGGCGTTTTGTTTTGGCTGTTTTGTTTTGGATTGACTGTTTTGACCCCCCCATGATATTGAAAGTAATAAAGTTAAGTGGAATAACGACATGTCAAGATGGACAAGATATAGGTTGCTGGGGGTGGCGCTGCTCGCTGCGGCGGCAGCGTTTTCTCAGGATCGTCCGGGATGGTTCACGCGGGCCTGGCAGTCCGACGTGGGCTTGCCGGACAATACGGTAGTGGGGATCGATCTGGCGCCCGACGGGTTCCTGTGGGTGGCCACCCCGGCGGGCCTGGTGCGCTTCGACGGTCTGCGGTTCCAACCGTTCGCAGCGGTGACGGCAGCCGGCGGGGCGGCCAACCTGATCCAAGCCATGTGGGTCGATCGGAGCGGGCGCTTGTGGCTCGCCAAGGAGTGCGGGACCGTGATCTGCGTGGACCAGGGCACAACGACGGTGATGACCGTGGCAGAGGGTGTGCCGAATCTGGTGCCCGAGACGACGGCGGTGGATTCCGCTGGGGGCGTGTGGCTGTCCTATGTCGGCGGCAAGGTCGTGCGTATTCAGGAGGGCCGGGTGCGCGCCTTCACCGAGGCGGACGGCCTGCCCGGTGGTGGCACCTGCCAATTGACGAGCGATGCGGACGGACACGTGTGGTTTTCCCAAGGCGGGTGGGTGGGCGTTTATCGGGACGGCAGGTTCCGTCAACTCGCGGAGGTAAAAGCCCAGTGCATCACCGCAGCAAAGGCGGGTGGCATCTGGATTTGCACGGGCAAGGAACTCTCCCGCTACACCGAGGGAGGATCGCTCAAGAAGGTCGGCGACTTGCCGACCGCGTTGCCCGAGGTCACCCCGACGGTGCTCCACGAAGACCGCTCAGCCACGTTCCTGTGGATTGGAACCAAGGAGGCGGGCTTGTTTCGTTACTCAGGAATTGTCGTTAAAGTCACCGAACATCAGCAAATCCTGAGCGTGAAATCCGACCAACAGGGCAACGTGTGGATCGGCACCCGCGGCGGCGGCCTCAACCAATTGAAGCCGAAGGCCGTGGAATTGTTATCCCCGGCCTCTCCGATCGAGTTCGTGCCGGTGCGCTCGCTCTGTCAAGACATGACCGACACGCGCTGGATCGTCACCCAAAACGGGATGGTGTGGCGGAGCTGGGGCGGCGGATGGGTGCCCTTGTCTGACGATGGTTGGACCTTCTCAGACGCCCAGTGCGTGATCGCTGCATCCCTGAGCGGGGTTTGGATCGGCACCCAAACCCATGGCCTGCACCACTGGCAGGACAAGGCACTCATCACCAGCCTCACCCCCGCCAACGGCTTGGCCGGCGATTCTGTTAGCGCGCTACTGGCAGTACCGTCCGGCGCATTGTGGATCGGGGTCGGCGCCAGCGACAGGCAGCACCATGCCCTGCAATGCTGGCAGGCCGGGCAGTTCCGCACCTTCCCGCTGCCCGCAGCCAGCGGGCCGGTCACCGCCATGGCGTTAGACTCCGCCGGCGACTGCTGGGCGGCAACTTTCAGTGGTTTGCTAGTACGGGTGCGCGGGAATGAGCTGACAGATGAAACCTCCAAAACCCTGGCGGAGCCCAACGCGATCCGCTGTCTGTTAGTCACCCCCGACAACAGCTTGTGGATCGGCTATGGCGGCCAGGGGCTGGGGCGCCTGAAGGCCGGACGCTTCAGCCGCTGCCGGATGGAGCAAGGCTTGTATGACGACTACATCTCGCAGATTCTCCCGGACTCCCGCGGCCGTCTGTGGTTTGCGGGCAACCGCGGAATTTTCAGCGTATTCCAAAGCGAACTGGACGAACTGGCGGAGGGCCGGGCCTTGCGGGTTCGCTCGGTGGCCTACGGGAGCAATGACGGCCTGCCGCGCTTGCAGGCCAGCCACGACTTCTGGCCGGGCGCGCTGCGCACCACCACCAAGCATTTGCTGTTTGCGATGGAGTCCGGTCTGGCCGACGTGTATGCGGCCGAGCTGTTTGAGGAAAACAAGGAGGCACCGCCGGTGGTCATCGAGCGGGTCAGCGTCAATGGCAAGGCCGTGGCGGCTTATGGCGCGGACGCGTCTCTAACAGTTCCGGGGCCTGCCGCGCCGACCGAGTTGTGGGGGGGCGCGCCGCACTTGCGCCTGTCACCCGGGCCGCGGCAATTGGAGTTTGCCTTTACAGCCTTGAATTTCACCAAGCCGGAAGATATTGGCTTCAAGTACCGGCTGCACCCCCTGGACAAAGACTGGATGGATGCCGGTACGCGGCGGGTGGCCTCTTATCCCCAAGTCCCGCCGGGTGACTATCGCTTCGAGGTGCTCGCCTGCAACAGCTCCGGCGTCTGGAATCCAACGGGCGCGGCACTGGAGCTGATGATCGAGCCCTACTGGTGGGAGACGGCTTGGTCCGGGGTGGCGGGGTCGTTGGCGGTCGTCGGGTTGCTATTGGCAGGAATTCTTCTGTTTTTGCGGGGCCGGTACCGGCGCAAGATCGAGCGGCTTGAACTTCAGCAGGCCATGGGACGGGAACGGGCCCGCATCGCCGCAGACCTGCACGACGAGATCGGGGCGAACCTGTCGCACATTTCCATCCTCAATACTGTGGCCGCGAAAACAACGACTGAGGTGACGGAGTCCCGGCAGTATTGTTCTGAGGCGGGCGACGTGGCAAGACAGACCATCCGGGCTTTCGACGAGATCCTCTGGTCGGTCAACCCCAAGAACGACACGCTTCAGAGCCTCAGCTCTTACATTTGCCGATATGCCGAGGAGACGCTGGCACCGGTCCGGGTGACTCACCAGTTCACTCTGGATGAATCGTTCCCGGACTGCGCGGTGCCGCCGCGCTGTCGGCACAGCCTGTTTCTTGCGGTCAAGGAGGCGCTGCACAACATCGTGAAACATGCCGGCGCGACCCGGGTGGAGCTCCAGTGTAAAATGGACGGGGGGGTGTTCGTCGTACGTGTGGCGGACAACGGGCGCGGGTTTGACCCCAAAACCGGCTCGGCGGCCGCGCAGGGCAGACAGGAGAACGGCTTGGAAAACATGCGTAGCCGCTTGTCCGGCTTGGGCGGTGAATGTCGGCTTGAAAGCCATGTCGGCCGGGGTACGCAAGTCACGTTTCGCGTGCCCTTGGCGTAGAGGGAGGAGTTGACGTGTGAAAAGAATCTCGGTTTCCATTGTTGAGGACAGCGATAAATACCGGCGGGGGTTAACGATTCTGTTGAACAACGCGCCCGACATGCGCTGCCGAAGCGCGTTTGCCAATGCCGAAAAGGCTCTGGCGCAGTTGCCCGCGGACGCGCCCGACATCGTGCTGATGGACATCCACATGCCGGGTATGGGCGGCATCGAAGGCGTGGCGCGTCTGGCTCGGCTGATGCCGAAGGTCAGGATCGTGATGCTGACGGCGTATGAGGACAACGACGACATTATCCAGACCCTGTCTAACGGAGCGCACGGCTACTTGGTCAAGAGCGCCGAACCCGAGACGCTGCTGGAGGCCATCCGCGAGGTAGCCGCAGGCGGTTCGCCAATCTCCGGCAGCGTGGCTCGCAAGATCGTGGATTTTCTCCGCGCCAAACCGGCGGGGAGGCCTTCCGCGGTCGAGCTGGCGCCGCGTGAGCAGGCCGTGTTGAGGCTGCTGGCGGATGGCTGTCCTTACAAGGAAATCGGGGCGCGCATGCAGGTGTCGATCAGCACGGTCCGGACCTATATCGTGAGGATTTACGAGAAGCTCCATGTCCACAGCCGCACCGAAGCCGTCGTGAAATTTCTCGGTACGCCGCCCGGCCCTGCTTCGGCAGAGGAGAAAGAATTCCAATGAGCGCCCCTCAAATATCCAGATAGGCTCCTAACGCGGGCGGAGCCCGCAACCCAAGAAGTCAGAAGTCAGGAGTCAGAATTCAGAATAAAAAAACTTGGTCTTTTTGCTGTTGTTGGTTTGTAAGGCACTCCTTTTCCGCCCTCTCGTGTCGGATGTTTATCTGACATGACGGCGGCTGATGATTATGAGATCGTTTCAAGCATGTTAAGCCAAGGCCTCAGTGTGGGGCGTGGCAGATGGGTAATAAAATTCGCCTCCTCACCAGAATTCATGGGCGAACACCGGTTCGGGTAATTTTCCAAGTTGATGCATGACAGCGATTTGTAAAACATCGAAGCTTCGAAAGCCAAAGGCTTTTCTGATGGTCAGTTTGAATTTGTTGTTGGAGGCCTC